>WGCR01000431.1 GCA_015493675.1 Anaerolineae bacterium | reverse complement strand
GGTTGAGGGAGCAGCATCTTGCCCGGGAAGCTTCGCTTTTACCTCGATGAAAATGTCCCTGTGGCGATCGCCGAGCAACTGCATCGACGCGGAATCGAAGCAGTTACGGCTCGGGATTTGGGACATCTGGGAGACTCAGACGCTAATCATCTAAAACGAGCAACGGCGATGGGATTCGTTTTCTGCACCCATGATGCAGATTTTGTGGAGATGGCCGCTGCGGGCGTTGAACATGCGGGGATTGTCTTCGGACAGCAGCACAAGCATGGCATCGGCGATTGGGTGCGCATGTTAGAACTGCTGGCAGCAGTAGCTGAGCCGCAGGAGATGAAAAACCGGGTGGAGTTCATCTGACATGCCCGAACAACGCGAAATCACCCAAGCAGGCCCGCTGCTGACGCCCGAGGGCCATCTGGCGCAGATCGGCTGGGCGCGGCAGCCCCTGCTGGATTGCAATCTGGAGGACGCCCGCTTTTATCCCGGGCTGCTGCGACCGCTCCAGCGCTTTCGCGTCAAAAAATGGGATTATTACGGCGTCACCACGCCCGAGTTTTTCTTCTCCGCCACCATCGCCGATCTGGGCTACGCGGCCACGGTCTTCGTCTATCTGGTGGATTTCGAAAGCAGGCGCTATCACGAGGAGAGCAGGACCATCCCCCTGGCCAGCGGCGTAAAGCTGCCCCGCAACAGCACGGAGGGCGAGAGTCTCTACCACGGCAAGAAGCAGAAGCTACGCTTTTGGGTGGAGAAAGAGGCCCGGCGCGTGCAGGTGGCGTGGCTGAATTTCGCGGGGGAATCCCTGGAGGCGGACATCGCGCTGGCCCACGCGCCCGAGCGGCGCGAAAGCACCGTCATCGTCATCCCCATCGGCGAAAAGCGCTTCTACTACAATCGCAAGATCAACGCCATGCCCGCGTCCGGCCACATCAAGCTGGGCTATCAGCAATGGGAGCTGACGCCGGAGACTGCGCTGGGCAATCTGGACTGGGGCCGGGGCGTGTGGGAGTACGACAGCTTCTGGGTGTGGGCCAGCGCCTCGGGCAGGCTGGCGGACGGGCGCATCGCGGGCCTGAATTTCGGCTTTGGCTTCGGCGATGACAGCGCGGCCACCGAGAATACGCTGCTGCTGGAGGGGCGCATCCACAAGCTGGGCAAAGTGGACATCCGCTACAACCCGCACAATTTTATGAGCCCCTGGTGGATGGTCTCCGACGACGGGCGGGTGAACCTGCATTTTCATCCCATCCTGGAGCGGGTGGCCCGCACGCCCCTGGTGGTCATCGACTCGGAGGTGCATCAGCTATTCGGGCGGTATTCGGGCCAGGTCGTGGCCGATGACGGCGAGATCATCGCCATCGAGGGATTGACGGGCTGGGCCGAGGAGCATCGGGCGAGGTGGTGAGAGAGGGCTTCGGGGGAATTGTCCTGCAACGCGGGTTGCGGATATAATGGATGGTGCATTGAAGATCAAAGATTAAAGATTAAGAATCAAAGATTAAAGAGGGGCGGCTGTGCGGGGCTTTAATCTTTAATCATCAATCATTAATCCTTAATCTTTGACCTTCAATCATCCACCAAAGGAAGTCGACATTGACAACCATCCCCACCAAATGGGAGCTGCCCAGCCCGGTTCCCCAAGAGATACGCGCGAGGCTCAATCACCTTCATCCAGTCATCATCCAAACCCTTTTCAACCGCGGCATCACCGCTCCTGAAGATGTCGCCGAATTTTTCGGGCGCACGGCCCGCCCCGACGATCCCTTCCGCCTCATCGGCGTGACCGAGGCCGTCACCCGGCTGCGCCGCGCCATCCAGCAGGGCAAGACCATCGCGGTGTACGGCGATTTCGACGCGGATGGCGTTACATCCACCGCGGTGCTGGTGCAAACGCTGCGGGCCCTGGGCGGCGACGTCATGCCCTACATCCCCCACCGGGTGGACGAGGGCTACGGGTTGAACACCGGCGCGCTGGAATGGCTGAAAAGCCAAGGCGTGAGCATGGTGGTCACCGTCGATTGCGGCATTCGGGCGGTGGAAGAAGTTGCCTTCGGCAAAAGCATCGGCCTGGAGATGATCGTCACCGACCATCACTCCATCGGGCCGGAGGCGCCCGAGGCGGACGTGGTGGTCAACCCCAAGCTGCCCGCATCCAAATACCCCTTCCGCGATTTTGCGGGCGTGGGCGTGGCCTTCAAACTCTCGCAGGCCCTACTGCGCGTGGAGCAGCATTCTCCCATCGCCCCCCAGCCGGTGACGCTGCAGGAGGAAGACCTGCTGGACCTGGTGGCCCTGGGCACGGTGGCCGACATCATGCCCCTGGTGGGCGAAAATCGCACCCTGGTCAAGCGGGGATTGAAGAAGCTGCAAGCCGCGCGGCGGCCCGGCATTCGCGCCCTGGCCCATCGCTCGGGCGTGAACCCGCGCGAGATCGACGCCACGGCCATCGGGTTTCGGCTGGCCCCGCGGCTGAACGCGGCCGGCCGGCTGGAAAGTGCGGTGCTGGCCTACGATCTGCTGGTGGCCCCGGACGACGCCTCGGCCGAGGACATCGCCTACCGGCTGGATCTCATCAACCGGCAGCGGCAGCAGCTCACCAGCGAGGCCGTGGAATGGGCCATCCGCGAACTGGGCGACGAGCCGCCCGAGGATGTGCTCCTCGTGGCCCGCAAGGAGCTGAATCCGGGCATCGCCGGGCTCATCGCCAGCCGACTCAAGGAATACTACTTCCGCCCGGCCCTGGTGGCGCATCTCGATGGCTCCGAGGCCCGGGGCTCCGCCCGCAGCATC
>WGCR01000430.1 GCA_015493675.1 Anaerolineae bacterium | reverse complement strand
TGTCTGGGCCGATGGTAGAGGATAAACATCAGTGCGGAAATCAGAATGCTGAGGGGTTTCATAAAAAATGCATCCGCTGATTCAAAGCGTATAATTGATGAGGAAGAGGAAACGATCCATTTCGCGGAAGGAGCGCAAGGCCACCGGTGATATCTGGGGCAGAAAAAGATCAAATCCGTGGGGGGTGTAGGGAAATTCGATGTAGATGACGGGCACGCCCGTGCGCTGCAACTTTCGGTGCAATTCCCGCAATGACGGCGCCAGACGAAAAAAATCATCTTCTCCCTGAAATATCTGGGTGGGCGGATCGCGGGGATCGACATGGTTGATGGGAGAAAGCAGATCGTAAACCTCGGGGATTTCATCGGGCGAGCCGCCGAGCATCTGGCGGATGATATTGAGATCGTCGCCCGACTGATAGCTCTGGGGGATGTAGCCCATTTTTTTCAGAGCATTCGTGGCCTGGTTGGCCAAAAATGCAATGCGTCGATCCCGTATCATCCCGCCGAAGATGGTTTCCATATCATGATACATCGCCCGGAAATCCACCGGCGGGTAGTAGGCAATGACTGCCTTGACCGAGGCGTCCCCATCATCGCCCGGAGGTTGAAATATGGGGCTATCGGGCGTATAAGCGGCCAGCAACGCCAGATGCCCGCCCGCAGAAGCGCCGGAGAGCGTAATGCGCGCCGGATCAATGCCATACTGCTGGCTATGACGCTTCAGCCACAAAACGGCCTGCTTGACTTCCTGAACCATCTGGATGATGTTACTCTCAGGCCACAGCGTGTAGGCCACATCCATGACCAGATAGCCCTGTCCGGCAAGATGCCGAAATGCCGGGCGCTGGGTGTTATCCTTATCGCCATACACCCAGGCGCCGCCATGCACATAAATGACAGCGGCCCGGTTGGAGAGCGTATCCTCGGGCGGCAGCCAGATATTGGCCAACAGGTCTTTGCCGGTGGCGGGACTTTTACCGACCACAACATCCATCTGCCGACGCACATTCCTGGGTGCGCGCAACAACATCGTCCAGCGTCCTTGCGGCAACAGGGATGGACGCAGGCGGGCGGGCACGCGATCCCGCCAATCTCGCCCGAATACTTCGTCGAATGCGGGCGACGGACGTTGAATCTGATAGAAATAATGGGTGCTGAGTCCCGCCCCTGTCACCCCCGCAAACAGCCATTTCCAATCCCGCCGGAAGAAGCCCAGCACGATAGCAGTCAGATTGACGAGCATCAACACCGGCGCGAATGTGGCGGCCACCACTTTCGGAACCCAGATAATCAGGCTGGAGAGACCGCGTTGCGGGTGCAAATGCAGGATGAAACTGGCCAGGGCGTTGCCGAAAAAATAGATTGTCAATAGCTTGTGCAGGGCTTGTCGCACCCGGATAACGGTTTTATTCTGGTCGAGAGAGAACATTGTGTGGCGCATGATCGGTTAGCGGCTCGCTGCCGCTTGTTGACTGACTTTCCGCCAGACCCATCCTCGTTGCGGCGCCAAAAGCGCGGTCAATAGAAAGATAGCAGTACTGACAAGCACGATGGCTGCGCCCGAGGCCACGCTGATATAAAAAGAGAGATAGAGACCCACCACGCCCGAAAAAGCGCCAATGGCTCCGGCCATCGCCATCATGGCGGGCAGACGCCGGGTGAGCAAGTATGCTGTGGCTGGCGGGGTCACCAGCATGGCCAGCATCAGAGCCACGCCCACGGTTTGCAATGAAACCACGATGGTGATAGCCAGCAGCACAAACAGCAGATAATTGAGCAGGTTGGCGGGGATGCGCAGGGTTTCGGCCAGCACCGGATCGAAAGAAAGCACTAAAAATTCCTTGTAGAACAGGATGATGGTGATGATGACGATGGCTCCGAAAATAAAAATGAGCCATAAATCCTGATTGGTGACGCCCAGCACATCGCCGAATAGAAAATGCGCCAGATCGACAGCGTAGCCCCGCACTGTGGAGATGAGGGCGATGCCCAATGCAAACATCCCGGCGAAAACAATGCCGATGGCCGTGTCCTCCTTCAATTCGGCCCCCTTGCTGACAACACCGATGCCAATGGCGGTGATGACCGCCGTGCCCAGGGCAAACCAGAAAACAGTGGTCTGCGAGCCGGCGCTGACCAGATAGCCCACGGCCACGCCGGGCAGAATAGCGTGAGCCAGGGCGTCACCGAAAAAGGCCATGCCCCGCAGCACAATATAGGTTCCCACTGTGGCGCAGACAATGCCCACCAGGATTGCGGCCAGCAACCCGCGCACCATAAAGGGATAGGCCAGAGGATCGATGATAAGATGGAAAATGTTGGTCATGGGAGGTTGAGGGAGGGAAAGGGGATGTTGGGATTGACGTCATATCGAAAAACATTGTGACTCTTTTGGATTTCAGGGGGGTGACTGCTTTTTGTGACCTCCGGGAGGTGGACGAGCAACTTTTGACTTGGCCGGGCGGTTTTTGTCCACCTCCCGGAGGTCTGGAGCCCCCCTGAATTCCTGTTGAGCCGACATTGTTCCAAAACGAAACGCAGATGGTGCAGAAAAGCTGGATGCGAAAATCCGCGGGCATTGGCGCTTTCTGGATTCTGTTTTCATCGGTATCGGTGCGGGCTCATTTGCTATTCGTCTGTATTATCTCAAAAAGCCTTGGTTTCAGCAACACGAGTTTAGATTTTATCATCCGGCAGCTATGTATCCTGTGCCGAATTTTCTTTCCCCTCCTCCTTCATGCTATCCTTTTACATCATGAATACATCTCCAGTTTTTGATCTCAATACTGTCATTGACCTGGCCCGCGAAGCGGGCGAAATCGCCCTGGGCTACTTCCGCCACACCACCGTCACGATGAAGGCGGACCATACGCCTGTGACCGAGGCGGATAAGGCTATCGAACAATTTCTCAGCTCCAAACTGCGCCAACGTTACCCCGAATTCGGCATTTTGGGCGAAGAAGGCGCTGATCTTGACGAAAACGCCGCTTATCGCTGGGTGCTGGACCCCATCGATGGCACCAACGCTTTCGCAGCGGGCCTGCCGGTCTGGGGCGTCAGCATCGGACTGATTCGGGGAAGCGAACCACTGGCGGGCGTCTTCTATCTGCCCGCAGTAAATGATTGCTTTGCTGTCGACCTGGAAGGCCCTGCCACCCTCAATGGCCGCCCCATCCACGTTGCGCCGGCGGAACATCCTATCACCGCAGAGGACATCATCTTGGGCTCGGCCGACGCCCATCTCCGTTGGGATATCCGTTTTCCGGGCAAGGTGCGGGCTTTCGGCTCCTGCGCCGCCCATTTTTGCTATGTGGCGGCGGGCAGCGCCCTGGCCGGCCTCAACACGTTTACGGCTATCTGGGATATTGCTGCGGCCCTGCCCATTTTGGTGCGGGCGGGCGGTTCCGCCGAGTTGCTCAGCGGCAAACCATTGCCACTGGAAGCAGCGGCTCGGGGCGTCAAAATCCCGGAGCCGGTTTTCTTCGGATCACCCCATTATCTGGATGCCATCCGTTCCCAACTACATCCCAAGACCTTCGCAAAAAGGCAAAGCTTGGCCTGAATCTAACACCTTTTCAGTATGATTCCCTGCAAGAACCTGACGCCCTTGTCCATTATGCGCGCTCGCGGCATGGCAAGTTTAAGTAAAACAGTTCACCAGAATTTCGTTAGCGCCCGTAAAAACAGAAATCCTCCCACTCGAAAAATGGCAACCTCTATCGCTCATCCGAGTTTCCTGTAGGATCACCAGGATGAATAGTCTATTTTTTCGATATGCCTTGGCTGGTATACTTTGGTTTGGATCATTTTTGCTTGTCGTTGCTTACATAGAAATCAGTATTCGGCTCTGGAGGGAAGCCTTAATCGGACAGTATCACCTGACACTGAATCGAAATCTTCCTTTGCTTGCCTGCTTGATTGCCGGGGCAGCTATCATCCTGGCAATCACTGGTTTGGTTGTGTTGGCGCCAGACGCGATAGGATTATGGGATGAGACCTTGATAATCGCATGTGTTGTTGGCGTTTTGGCAGGCATAAACATCTTTATAAGACAACGTTCGGTGCGAAGATAACTATCGGCATATTTTCCACCGAAACTTTCAAAGCAGGACGATTTCATCCTGGTCACGCGCAATGAACGTGATTTTGAGGATGCCGGCGTTCGGATTATCAACCCCTGGACGTAGTGTGCTTTACGACAAATTGCCATCGGCCGACGAAGAGGGGGGAATGACCATTTAGGGTTCCAGAAAATCGAATCATGGCATACTAATCTAAAGGTTTATAATTACGGGGGCCTGCGGCCGCTTGTCTGCCTGCGCAGACAGGCCAATTTGCGCCCGAAAATGTCCTCGCAGGAGGACATGCGGCGGAACGCCCTCA
>WGCR01000429.1 GCA_015493675.1 Anaerolineae bacterium | reverse complement strand
TGCGTAAACAAGGCGTCAATGCCTGGACGGCTCTGGGTTCTATGTTCGCAGGAGACCTCCTTCTGCCTGAAACCATACCTGTATAGTTACATCGCTGATTGGATATTGGACTGAGAGATAGGGGGTGAATATCCAATCATTTTCTTAATCTCTCCAGCGCGGGCAAGTCCTCCTCGTCGAATAAGCTGCGACGCAGCTCCATGATCTGATCGCGGAGGACGGCGGCCTGCTCGAATTCGAGCTGCTGCGCGGCTTCGTGCATCTGCGTTTCCAGGGCCTCGATGAGACGGATGCGCTCGGGTCGGGGCAGGGCGGTGAGGCTGGGGATGAGTTCGCCGCCATCGCCCACCGAGTAGGTCGGGCCTGGCTCGGCCAGTGCGGTCACGGCCCGCTCCTCGGCCACCCGCTGGGTGATGTCGCGCACGGCCTTGATGATGGACTGGGGCTCGATGCCGTGCGCCCGGTTGTAGGCCTCCTGAATGCGGCGGCGGCGGTTGGTCTCGTCGATGGCCCGGCGCATGGAGTCTGTGATGATGTCCGCGTACATGATCACCGTGCCCTCCACATGGCGGGCCGCGCGGCCAATCGTCTGAATCAGCGCCGTATCGGAGCGCAAAAAGCCCTCCTTGTCCGCGTCCAGAATCGCAACCAGACTGACCTCGGGCAGATCCAGCCCCTCGCGCAGCAGGTTGATGCCCACCACCACATCATACACGCCCAAACGCAGGTCTCGCAAAATCTCCACCCGCTCGATGGTGTGCACCTCGGAGTGCAGATAATGCACCTTGAAACCCAGCTCGGCCAGATAATCGGCCAGGTCCTCGGCCATGCGCTTGGTCAGGGTGGTGAGCAGCGCCCGTTGGCCCCTGGCGATGCGCTGATTCAGCTCCTTCACCAGATCATCCACCTGCCCCTCGGTGGGGCGCACCTCGATGATCGGGTCCAGCAGGCCGGTGGGGCGGATGATCTGCTCCACGATCTGCTCGGAGACCTGACGCTCGTAAGGCCCGGGCGTGGCCGAGACGTAGATCACCTGATGCAGCAGTTCGTCGAACTCCTCGAAGCGCAGCGGGCGATTGTCCAGGGCCGAGGGCAGACGGAAGCCATGATCCACCAGCACCTGCTTGCGAGAGCGATCGCCCTTGTACATGCCCCGGATCTGGGGCACGGTCATATGACTCTCGTCGATGAAGAGCAGGAAATCATCGGGGAAATAATCGAGTAGGGTCCAGGGGCGGGAGCCGGCGGGTCGGCGGGCCAGGGGCCGCGAGTAATTCTCCACGCCCGAGCAATAGCCCATCTCCCGCAGCATCTCGATGTCGTAATTCACCCGCTGCTGGATGCGTTGGGCCTCCAGCAGCTTGCCCTGGGCCTCGAACGCCTTCACCTGCGTCAGCATCTCCTGCTCGATGTCAGCGATGGCCTCGTCCAACTTGTCCTGCGGGGTGATGAAATGCTTGGCCGGGTAGATTTCCAGCTCCTCCAGCGCCCGCAGCACCTCGCCTGTCAGCGGGTCCACCTCGGTCATGCGCTCGATCTCGTCACCCCAGAACTCGATGCGGAACGCGGTCGTGCCGTACGCAGGCATGATCTCCAGGGTGTCGCCGCGGACGCGGAACGTCCCCGGCTGCAAATGCACATCATTGCGATTGTAGTGGATGTCCACCAGATGCCGCAGCAGCAGGTTGCGCCGCTTCACCTGGCCTAGCTCCATCTTCAGCACCACCTTGCCGTAGTCCTCGGGATTGCCCAGGCCGTAGATGGCGGAGACCGAGGCCACGATGATCACATCCCGGCGGCTGAGCAACGAGGTGGTGGCGGCCAGGCGCAGACGGTCGATCTCGTCGTTGATCTGGGCGTCTTTCTCGATGTAGGTGTCGGTGCGGGGCAGATAAGCCTCGGGCTGGTAATAATCGTAGTAGCTGACGAAATACTCCACCGCGTTGTCGGGGAAGAAATCGCGGAACTCGGAGTAAAGCTGTGCGGCCAGGGTCTTGTTGTGAGCCATGACCAGGGTCGGGCGTTGCACCGCCTCGATGACCTTGCCCATGACAAAGGTCTTGCCCGTGCCCGTGGCCCCCAGCAGGGTCTGATGCCGGTAGCCCGCGCGCAGTCCCGCCGCCAGTTGCTCGATGGCGGTGGGCTGGTCGCCAGTGGGTTGAAAATCGGAGACGAGGTGGAATTCGGGCATTTTCAGTAAGCAGTGGTCAGTAAGCAGTAAATCAGTAAGCAGTAAGCAGTAAGCAGTTACGCGGCCTGGGGCGGCCAGCGAATCAATCTCGATGAATCGCCGCAAATCTCAATGAATTCTTTTCAGGCAATGCGCACAAAGCGACAAGTTTACCCGAGGCGATGTGATTTGGAAAACGTGGGGCCGGGATGATAAATCGAACATCAGTTCCCAATCATTATAGCGGATTTCGGGCGATTTGTCCACCAAATTCCCAAGGCCAGGGGCCGAGAACGAGCGCACACGCGCTTTCGATTGTCTGTCCCCCTCTTCCGTCAATTTTTAATCGGCGCAGACCTCTCGAAGGTGGGGGATCGCCTGTTGCTGCTGACCACCACTCGCTTCCCCCGAGTTTCAGCTCTTCAGCCATTTCTTGCCCGAGCGGGCCATGTCTTGCAGCAAGGCCGCAGTCTCGGCTGTATTTTTGCCTGCAACGCGCTGGACCAGACAACCCGCCTCGCGTAGCCGGGCTTCCACATCGGTTCCGACGCCGGTGGCGCCGCCTACGATGGTCACCAGCTTGGCCTGGCGGGCGATTTCCTCCGAAAAACCGGCCACTGCGTCGAATCGGACGATATAATCTCCTGCGCCCCGCCAATCTTCCTCAGCCCAGGCGTTATCTCGCTTCCAGAACAGCACGTAATGCTCGATGACCTTGGGAGTCACCGTTATTTTACCCGAGCGCAGCGCCTCGATGGCGGCCATCAGTTTGTCTTTCCAGCGACGTTCGTTCTCCCACTGATAGCCGGGGCAAGCAGTGGCGTTGCGTGGAAATTCCTTGTGCCCCAGCACATACTCGGCCGGAATCCGCAGCTCCTGCATCAGCCAGGCGATGAGTCGGGCCGCGGCCTGCAATTGCGGCAGCGGTGGTATGGTGCGGGTGAAATCTCCTGCCAGGCACACGCCTGCTGTGTAGCTGTTATTTCGATAGACATGCCAGGAGATGAGATGCAAATCCTGGGTGTGATAAATGGTTCCGTCGGGCCCGATATAGAAATGATACCCCATTCCCGGCCATTGATGAGATTTGCTGTAGACATGATATTCGGCGATGCGCCGGGGCGTGATGCTGGCCGGGGCGGCGCTGTGATGGACGGCGATATGCGTGATCTGCTTCAGCTCGCGCGGCTCGTACTGCTTGTCCTCCCGACGAGGGAGCTCATCGACCATCTCCACCATGGCCGGTTTGGGGATGTCGGGCATGTCGCCCAGCGCCAGATACTCCCCCCCCAGCGTTGATTGCAGATCCAGACCGGCGGCTGTAGCCACCAGGGGTTCGGGCCCCTCGATGCCAAGAAAGATGCGCTTGAGCTGCTGATTCTCCTCTTTCAGATGCTGGAGATAGCGCCACACTGCGTTGAGCGCTTCACCTCGCCCTGTCAGCTTGACCTCGATGGTGCGCCGGGCCGGATGGCTCTTTTGGTCTTCGAACCAGGTGACGCCTTCGTGCACCATGTCCAGCGCCAGGGTGAATTTGCCGGGGATGCTGGGCAGGCCCACCGCCGCCTCCACTTCAACCCATTCGCCCGGAGCCACATTGTGCGGCAGGGCGGTGCGGAAATCAGGCGCATGGACTGTCTTGCCCTTTTTGTCCCGCCAATGATAGCCCACCCGCACCGCGTTGCGACCCTTTTTCTTCCATGTCATGCTGCCGATGTTACGGATGGTCAGGTCCACGGTGATAGTCTCGCCCGCGGGCCCCGATTCGGGCGCAGACTGCACTCGCATGGTCGCCCGATGCGCTGGCGCTTGCTTCTGATAGGCGTCCCAGCGATATTTGGGCAGCATCGCCTGCCGAAAGTCTTCGATGACGCCTTGCTTGCCCTCGATATACCACTGATCCGCCTTGGACCAGCGGTAGAGGATCAGCGAGCGGATGGGGCGGAAGGGGTGGCGCTTGTTCCAGTAGTCGATCTCGCCATAGGCCCGCTGCACCCAGCCAATGTTCTCATTACGCCATGGTTCATTCTCATCCGCCTCGGTGAGATACACAGGCAGATGCTGCATCGCCCAGGGAATGGCGTTCATGAAATCCTGATACACCCGAAATTCGTAGCGGCGTCGCTCGTGGGGCTTGCCCATGCGGGTTTCCGCGTCGATGAGATTGGGATCGGCGCCGTGGGTGTAAGCGTGGATGGTGATGCCATCACAGTTATCTGGCCCCAGCAGGTGCATCATCTGCCGAAAATAGACGATCCAGTCGCCGGTGGGATTGCCCGGATAGGTGCAGAGTGCGTTCCAGGGGGCCACCGCCGCGGTCAGCACCATGTCATTCTCATGGCCTGGGACCGCACGAATGGCGTTTCGGGCCAGTAGATAGGATTTGACATAACGCTCGGGCGTGATTTTTTCGCCCGCAGAGTCGGGCGTTCGCGGCCGCGCCGCCCCCCAATCCCAATCCGCCCCCGGCCATTCAATGGGATGATTGGGCTCGTTGCCAATGATCCAGATATGCGCGCCGGTCGATGCTTCCGCGAAATTGGCGCAGCGCCGGGCAAAATCTTCGTAATGCTGCTCAAAAGGGATCGTCCCCGTGCCTGCATAGCCTGCATTCAACCGCACCATCACACTCAAGCCGTTGTCGGTGAGATGAGTGTAATCTTTGCCTCGTTTGTCGGCGGGGTTAAAGCCAATGGCTTCGGTGATCAGCACCCAGCCTGCGACGGCCATCTCCTGCATGAGATGCTCGCCGCCCGCGTCGTGTAGCCCATACAGAAAGGGGGATTCAAAAGATCGGTTTTTGGTCATGATGGGGGGAGGGGGAGACCAGATTCAGATATCGATGAAGGACAATGCGCTGGCATGATTATACATCGCCCGCGAATTCCTGTCCAGCACTTGACGTTTTGGTATTTGCAGAGTAAAGTTTCTGTGTTTGCAACTTTCTGATCCGGCCAGGCGGAACCAGGAAGTTGGCCTCACGCAAAGTCGACAAGGAATGAAAATAGAACGCAGACACATCTGATGCACACAGATTTTCGCAGATCGTTTTGATTTTATCTGTTTTTATCTGCGTAGATCAGTTTTTTCTGCGTCATCTGCGTTCTATTTACGGAACAGACTAAACTCTCACTGTTACTCTACTTTTCCCGCTCATTCAGGTGCCCCATGATTGATTCACTCATCGCAAACACGCCTTTAGCCGAGACCGCGGCCGCCTTGCGTGGCGGCGCACTGGATTTATTGGACTATCTCGATGCACTTTTCGCCCGCCAGGAGCAGGTGGAGCCCCAGGTGCGGGCCTTTGTTCCCGAGCCCGACCGCCGCGGCCGGGTCATGGCCGAGGCCCAGGCTCTGCTGGAGCGCTATCCCCAGCCTGGCCAACGCCCGCCCCTGTTTGGCATTCCCATCGGCGTCAAGGATATCTTTCATGCTGCGGGCCTGCCCACCCGCGCCGGCTCCAATCTCCCCCCCGATGAACTTACCGGGCCCGAGGCGGCGGTGGTCAGCGGCTTCAAAAATGCCGGGGCGCTGGTCATGGGCAAGGCCGTTACCACGGAGTTCGCTTATTTCGAGCCGGGCCCCACGCGAAATCCTCACAATCTGGCGCACACGCCCGGCGGCTCCAGCAGCGGTTCTGCCGCGGCGGTGGCTGCGGGCCTGGTTCCCCTGGCCATTGGCACCCAGACCATCGGTTCGGTCATCCGTCCGGCGGCATTTTGCGGCATTGTCGGCTATAAACCCAGCTATAACCGCATCGATCCCGAGGGACTGCTGTTCTTCTCTCGTTCAGCGGATCATGTGGGGCTGTTCACTCAGGATGTGGCGGGCATGAGGCTGGCCGCATCGGTGGTGTGCAATGGCTGGGATAAAATCGCGGAGGTGGTGCGCAAACCGGTGCTGGCCATCCCGGCGGGCCCCTATCTGGCTCAGGCCAGCGCCGAGGCCCTGGCAGCGTTTTCCCTCCAGGTGGACGCGCTACGCGCGGCGGGTTATGAGATCAGAGAAATCCCCCTATTCCAAAACATTGCCGATATCAACCGCATTCACCGCCAGCTCATCGCCGCCGAGTTTGCCCAGGAACACGCCCGTTGGTATCAGCAGTTCAAAGACCTATACCGGCCCCGCACCGCCGCACTCATCGAAGAGGGCATGGCCGTGGACCCTGAAGATGTTGCGGACGCCCGCGATCTGCAACGTTTGCTGCGGGAGGAAGTGTTGCATATCATGGACGTGAATGATGTGGATTTGTGGATTGCCCCGGCTGCACCCGGTCCCGCGCCCGAGGGCCTGAACAGCACCGGCGACCCTATCATGAATCTGCCCTGGACGTTCCTGGGCCTGCCTGCGGTGACCGTGCCCGCGGCCAAAGCCGCCAATGGTTTGCCTCTGGGCCTGCAAATGATCGGGCAATGGATGATGGACGAGGAAATGCTGCTCTGGGCCGAGCCCATGCAGGCGTTGTTTGGGATGTAAACGATAGACGATGGCCCCTAGACGATGTCAGTTGTCGAACATCATCGTCTAGGGTCCATCGTCATTTCATCGGGTAGCGGCCATCTCCACCGCCCGGATGTGCGCGGCTCAATGCTTCATACCAGATATCCTGTCTATGTCTCGTCGTCTTCAGGGGTTTCAGGCGTTTCCGGTTCGGCGGGCGCCTCTGCTGCGTCCTGGGACTGAGGTTTGTCCAACGCCTCAGCCTCCTCAGGCTCCAGCAAAGGCGTGGCGATGTCTTCTTCCACCACGTTGATGGTCTCTTCTTCGGGATTTTCGGGCATGGTGGTGTGGACGCGGATACGACGGAATTGTTTGCCGTTGGCCACGGTGACGACCATGTCGAAATCAACATCTTTGGGGGCCAGCCCAAAGTCTTGCAGGGTCCAGATGGTGGTGATGCGGTCGGAGAGATTGGGCCACTGGTTTTTGGCCCAGCGATAGCGCTGGCGGCTGAACTGCCAGGTGTCTTCCGGCTGGCGCACCGGCTTGAATACCTGATACTCTTTCCAAATCTCTTCGTGCGGGGTCAGGGGGAAGAGGATATCGATCATGGCCTGTTGCACCACTTCGGGCCCGCGGCCGGTCTCGGGCGACACCCAATTGACGTGATAATTGTGAATGAACATGAAAATGCCATAATGCGAGTAATCCTCGATGCGGCGCAGGATTTTTTCCTTCTGGGCATAGGCCCGTTCATAGGCCTCTTCCATGATCAGATTGGGCTCTTCGATGCGCTCGTGATGCTCCTCATCATGTTCGAAGATATGGGGGCTCAGATTATAGAGGTAGATCACCAGCCGTTGGATGCGGTGCTCGCCGACATTGAATTTCACCAATCGTCCCTCTGCGATGAGATCCTCCACCGCATCGGCGATGCCCCGCTGCCGGGCCTGTTCGATGGCCCGTTCCAACCCTGATTTGGGTCTGATCTTCTCGGCCCCGGCCACGATTTTATCGACGAGCTTGCGGGCGTCCTGTTTGTGGATGCCACCGTTGGCGACATAAAGCTGGAACAGGGTCAGCGCCACGCCCACAATCGTGACGGCAACGAGGGCGTGAGTTTTTTCGGCTACCAGCACAGCGCCCATGAAATAACTGGCAAACATGCCGCGGGCCCCCGCGAATTTCAATGTTTTGGCTTCGGGAGAACCGGGCTCGATGCCTTTTTTGGCCAATACGTCCTTGCGAACGAAAAAGACCGCAGTGCTGGTGATCATAAAGGCGCTGACGAATCCGAACGCATAATAGCTTTCCACCACCACCACCTGCTTGATGATGGGGATGAGAAGGGCGGACACCGCCCAGATGATGGCAATGCCGATGCGATCATCATGCAAGAAGTTGGGCAAACGCCCCAGCCGGGCGGCATTGGCCGCCACCGCCGCTCCGCCAACATAGCCGCCACCTTGCGCCAGCAGCAAAATGAAGGCCATGAGCGTGCCGGCGATGAAGAGGAATGTGGCGCCCAGCGTGCCTGCCAGTGAATTGGTAATGGCTCGGGAGACGGCGATGTCATACGAAACATTTTCGATGAATTGATCGTGATCAATCGGGGGCGTTTCGGCTGGTTTCGTTTTGCCGCCTAAAATGCCCTCGAATGGATGCGTCAGTTGTTCTTCGGCGAAAAGTGATTCCGCCGCCAATTTGTCGGCTTTTGTCACCTTGATGGCGTTGGGATCCACGCCCGGGCTCATGGCCTGCGTGGCCACGATTTCATATTCGATGAGCAGCGTGCTGTAGCCTTCGGTGGCGGGGATATTCCACACTTTGGCCGCATAAAGCTGGGCCACGCCCGTGCCGATGAGGAAAACGGCAGCCAGGGTCAGGGCTACGCTGATCACCTTCCATTTGGGCTTGGCCGCATGTTTGCCGCTGGCCGGGATCACTTCATAGCCTGAAAAGCCCAGCATGGCGCTGGACATGGAGCGGAAGAAGAGTTGCAGGACGATCACCGTGCCCAGCGCAGCCATATCTTGCTGCGCCCGCACCACATTTTCGACAACGCCAGCCGCCTGCAACCGGCGGATGATGCCCTCGGTGAGAAAAGCCCAATCGGGATGAATGGCCGCCTCGACAGCCACCAGGCTCAGGGCTCCCAGCGTGAACAGGGTGAAGGCGCCGCCGCCGATGAGAAAGAGCGGCACCGCCTTTTTGGGACCCATCAGCACCAGCACCACCATGATGAAGAAAGCAAAAAATTCTGCCAGGAGGATGCGATAGGGCGCCATCTCAGGCATCACAAGCATGGTGACATCCGCGGCCGAGATAGAGCTGATGATGATAGTCAGCACCGCATCCACAAAGAAAAGACTGGTGCCCACCCATGAAAGCCAGCGCAGCCATTGCGGGCCGATAGCTTCGACCATGGGCCCGCTGCCGCCCGCGTTGGGGCGCAGATAGCTACCCGCCTTGTAGGCAGGTACGATTCCGAAATAGAGGAGTACGGACAGCACAATAAACGCCCAAATGGCGATTTTGTGATATCCTGCCGCGCCGTGAATTGCCAACAGCGTCTGATAAGCCGCAACGCTGAACGCGTCGGCTGCGATCTCGAAGATGAGTGCGAATACGCCCAGGCCGGTTCCCCCCAATAACAGACCTTCCACCAGTAATTTCGGGAGTTTTCTTTTGGCGTCCTCGCGTTCGGCTTTTGGTATGTAACTTTTTAGTAGCATGGCTGAGTCCTTACATCAATGATTACAAGGATATGGAATCACACAAAATAAATTTGTTACGCCAACATTTTTGACAAAATAAAAAGGTCGCCCGTCGATGCAGGCGCCTTTCCAAAGAACGGCAGCGTTCTTGGTT
>WGCR01000428.1 GCA_015493675.1 Anaerolineae bacterium | reverse complement strand
TCCCGATTTACATCTTTCCCTCCATCGATTTTCAAACCCAACAGGAGTTTTATTCATGTCAGATATACAATCATTAGGCGTGGTCGCGGTCATCGGCGGCACCGGTTCCGAAGGCTCCGGCTTTGCTATGCGCTGGGCGCAGGCAGGCCTGGATGTGGTCATTGGTTCGCGCCGGGCCGAAAAGGGCGAACGCGTGGCTGCGGAGCTGCGAGAAAAACTGGGTGATGTCAGGCTGCGCGGCGCCAGCAACCTGGAAGCGGCCCAAATGGCGGATGTGGTGGTGCTGTCAGTGCCCTACGAATCGCAGGAAACTATCATCGAGAGCATCAAACCCGGCCTGGCGGGCAAGGTGATGGTGACCGTGGTGGCGCCCTTGCTGGGAGAGAAAAAGGGGCGCTACGCGCCCGCCCCCGGCGGCTCCGCGGCCATGGAGGCCCAGGCCCAGGTGGGGCCTGAGACCCGCGTCGTCGCTGCTTTTCAGAACGTCAGCGCCCACCATCTGGTGGACCCCGAGCATCAGATCGATTGCGATGTGCTGGTGTGCGGCAACAAGCGCGCCGACCGAAATATCGCAGTGGCCCTGGCCAAAGCAGCAGGCATGAGGGGCGTACATGCCGGCGCTCTGCAGAATGCGGCTGTGTCCGAAGGTCTGACCGCCGTGCTCATCTCCATCAACGCCATTTATAAAACCCGCAACGCCGGCATTCGCATCACCGGCATCGAGGCCTGAGCCAGTGTCCGTTCCTGATTTGCAGCCGCCTGCCCGGCTTACGCTCACAGCCCTGCCTGGCATCCCTCTCATCCGACCTGGTGATGATCTGGCCGCAGTGACGCTGACCGGGCTGAAACAGGCGGGCGTGTCCCTGACCGACGGCGATGTCCTGGTCTACGCCTCCAAGATCATCTCCAAGGCCGAAGGGCGTTTCGTGTCGTTGGATCAGGTGACGGTGACGCCCCAGGCCGAGGCTGTGGCCGCCAGCATCCACAAAGACCCGCGGCTGGTGACGCTGATCCTGGCCGAGTCGGCACAGGTGTTGCGCACCCGGCCCGGGCTCATCGTGGTGCAGCACCGTCTGGGCTTCATCTCCGCCAACGCCGGCATCGATCAGTCCAATGTAGGAGAGGAGGAGATGGCCCTGTTGCTGCCTGTCGATCCGGACGCTTCGGCGCGGGAACTGCGCTCGGCTCTGAAGGCCGCCACCGGCGCAGAGGTCGCCGTTGTCATCAATGACAGCCACGGGCGAGCGTGGCGAAGAGGCACGGTGGGCGTGGCGATTGGCGTGGCGGGCCTGTTGCCCCTGACCGATCGCCGGGGAGATAGCGATTTGTTCGGGCGGGAGATGCGTATTACCGTGCTGGGCGCTGCGGACGAGATCGCAGCCGCCGCTTCGTTGCTGCAAGGAGGCACAGACGAGGCCCGCCCCATCATCCACATGCGAGGCGTTCCCTATCATCCCGGCAACGGGCGTCTATCCGACCTGCTGCGTCCCAAAGAGACGGATTTGTTTCGATAGCCATGTTGGACGCTACTGCAAAAAGTCCTTTCACTACGGACACGCAGAGGACACGGAGAAAATAGGGTAGTTTGCAGAAATAAGCATCTCTAAACATCGCCTTTTCCTCATCCGTGCGCTCTGCGCCGCCCCTGCCGCGATCATGCCCAAACCTGAACTTGCTCCGAAACTGACAGCTAAACTGAAAACGCTGCCCCCTCGTCCCGGCTGCTACATCTATCGTAACGACAAGGGCCGGGTCATCTACGTGGGCAAGGCGGTGAATCTGCGACATCGGGTGCGTTCCTATTTTCAGGAGCAGCGGGCGCATAGCGCCAAGACCCGGCGGCTGGTCGCAGATATCGCAGACCTGGAATGGGTGGTCACCGACACGGAGCTGGAAGCGCTGATCCTCGAAAATGAACTCATCAAGCGCTACCGGCCCCAATACAACATTCGGCTCAAGGACGATAAGCAATATCCCTACATCAAGGTGCACTGGCAGGATGATTTCCCCAAGGTGTCCATCGTGCGACGCATGTTGCCCGATGGCGCCCGCTATTACGGCCCGTTCACCAGCGGCGGCGCGGTGCGCCAGACCCTGGAGGCGCTGCGCCGGGTGTTTCCTTATCTCGATTGCAATCGGGTGATCACAGGACAGGACAAGCGGGCCTGCCTCTATTTTCACATCAAACGCTGCGCCGGCCCCTGCATCGGGGCGGTGGACAAAGAAGAGTACCGGGCCATCATCGACGGACTATGCCAGTTTCTGGAGGGCAAGACCGATGAGGTGATGACGGAGCTGAATCGGCGCATGGCGCAGGCGGCCGAGCGACTACAATTCGAGCGTGCGGCCATGTATCGGGATCAGATCAAAGCGGCGCAGCGTATTGTGGAGCGGCAGAAAGTGGTGTCGGGCCGGCAGGAGAATGAGGATGTCATCGCCTTCGCCCAGGATAAGGGGCAGACTTGCGCCCAGGTCTTCTTCATCCGCCGGGGCCGGCTCATCGGGCGGGAGACGTTTATGTTGGAAGGCGCGGGCGAGGCGGAGAACCAGGAACTACTTGCCTCCTTCATCCAGCAGTTTTATGACGGAGCCGCATACCTGCCCGCACAGATTCTGCTGCCGGTTGAATTGGATGAAACGGCGATTATCGAGCAATGGCTGCACAGCAAGCGCGGGGCCAAGGTGACGCTGCGCGTGCCCAAACGGGGTGAAAAAAAGGCGCTGGTGACCATGGCCACTGAGAACGCCCGCAGTGCGCTGGTGGCCATGCAGGCCGCATGGGAGGCGGACGCCCATCGCCACACCGAAGCCATTGCCCGCTTGCAGGCCGCCTTGAATTTGCCCAAACCTCCCATTCGCATCGAATGTTTCGATATCTCCACCTTGCAGGGAACCAACACCGTGGCCAGCATGGTGGTCTTTGTCCGGGGGACGCCCCGCAAAAATGATTATCGACGCTTCAAAGTGCGCTCTGTGACGCAAACAGGCCAGCCCGATGATTTTGCCGCCATGCGCGAGGTGCTCGATCGAAGGTTTCGGCGGGCGCTGGCGGATCAGCCGCCCCCTGCGCCCGGCCAGCGCGCGGATTCCGCCTGGCAATTATTGCCCGACCTGCTCATCATCGACGGCGGCAAAGGGCAGTTGGGCGTGGCCGTAGAGGCGTTGAAAGCGCTTGGGTTGTATGAGATCGTGCCTGTGGCGGGTCTGGCCAAGCGGGAAGAGCTGCTCTTTTTGCCCGAACGCAGCGAGCCTGTGCGGCTGCCCAAAGAGAGCCCCGAGATGTATCTGGTGCAGCGAGTGCGCGATGAGGCCCACCGCTTCGCGATCACCCACCAGCGCAACCTGCGGGGCAAGGCCATGACCAAATCTCGGCTGGAGGAAGTCCCGGGCGTGGGGATGAAACGGCGGCAGGCCCTGCTCAAACACTTTGGCAGCATAGACGCCATCCGCAATGCCAGCGTGGATGAAATCGCAGCCGTGCCCGGCATGACCCGGCAAGTGGCTGCACGCGTCAAAGAAATGTTGTAACGTGGCGACGCCGGGTTAAACTTCCACCACCAGGGGCAGGATCATGGGGCGGCGGCGGGTTTCTTTGTAGCAGAAATCGGCCAGACGTTTTTTGGTGTATTTGGTAACCTGGGCGACATCATCATATTTATCGAGCACATCCCAGACGACTTCCCGGGCTTCCTCCAGGAACGCTTCGGAGTCATCCATAAAAATGAAGCCTCGGGTGATAATCTCCGGCCCCAGAAGCACATCGCCCGTTTCCTCATCCAGCCCGACCACGATGGTGAGAAAACCGTCACGGGAAAGGCGCCGTCGCTCGCGCAGCACCATCGCCCCGATGTCTCCCACTCCCGAACCATCCACATACACCCGGCCGCTGTCAATTTGATCGCCCGGCATGACGCTGTCGGCGGAGACGGCCATGCACTGGCCATCCTCGATAACGAAGATGTGATCCTCGGGCACGCCCGCTTCGCGGGCCAGACGGGAATGATGCACCAGTTGCCGATATTCGCCATGGATAGGAATGAAATACTCCGGATGCACCAGATCGATGAGCTTCTTCAGGTCCAGGCGGCTGCCGTGCCCGCTGACATGTACATCCCACAGCTCATCGTAAAAAACATCCGCTCCCAGACGGAAGAGATTGTCCAGGGTGCGTTGAATCATCTTCTCATTGCCCGGGATGGGCGTGGCGCTGACGATAACCGTATCCCCCTTGCCGATGTGCAGATGCCGATATTCGCCGCGGCTCATGCGCACCAGGGCGCTGGTGGGCTCTCCCTGACTGCCGGTGCAGATAACCACCACCTGTTCCGGGGGCAAGTGATTCATCTTGTCCGGCGTCATCAGTCCGCCCGGAGGCGGCGTAAGATAGCCCAGCTCCGTGGCCATGTGCGTATTCTGAATCATGCTGCGGCCTGTGACGCCCACCTTGCGTCCATGCCGGGTAGCCACATTGATTACCTGTTGCACCCGCGAGATGTTAGAGGCGAAAGTGGCGAGAATCACCCGGCCCGGGGCGCTGCTGATGATCGCGTCCAGCGTCTTTTCCAGATCCCGCTCCGATGGCGTGAAACCGGCCGTTGCCGCATTGGTGGAGTCGGAGAGGAGGACGCGCACGCCCGCTTCGCCCAGACGTTTGAGCTTGGCCTCATCGGTGAGCCGCCCATCCACCGGATGCGGGTCGAATTTGAAATCCGAGACATGGAGGATGGTTCCCACCGGGGTGTGC
>WGCR01000427.1 GCA_015493675.1 Anaerolineae bacterium | reverse complement strand
TCCGCAGCAAGGAAGGCGCTGAACAATTCTGCACCATCCGCAGTTACACTTCCACCATGCGTAAACAAGGCGTCAATGCCTGGACGGCTCTGGGTTCTATGTTCGCAGGAGACCTCCTTCTGCCTGAAACCATACCTGTATAGTTACAAATCTTTACTCATATTTCGTGTTGTGGCACATAACGATTGATTATACGGTGTCCGCAACCTGCTCTTCTGAAAGGGTGTATGCGGATATCCGTATAAAATGCGATGGGCGCGTATTTTGCGGATGGAATGTGGTGCCGAGAAGCCTGCCAATCGTGGTTGATTTCATGGGTATGCAATCAAGTTTCTCACAAAGCCCGGCTAATGTCAATCGTTTCAAGGATTTCGGAGGTCTCGGGAGACCTTCGAGGTCTCCAGCCCGTACAATTTCCAGCGCCGGGTGACACGCTCTTTGATCTCGTCGCTCATGGAGACCAGTGCGGGCCAGGTCCGGGCGTAGCCTTCGGCGGGCAGCTTGCGGGTGGCGTCGATGCCGATCTTGCCGCCGAACGCGAAGTTGTAGCTGGCGTGATCCAGCGCATCCACCGGCCCGTCCTGGATGATCACATCCCGGCTCCAGTCCACATTGCCGAACATGTGGAAGAGGGCCTCCTGCTCGTTCTGCACATCCACATCCTCATCGAAAATGACGATGGCCTTGGTCAGGGACATCAGGCCCATGCCCCACATGCCGTTGATGACCTTGCGGGCGTGGCCCGGATAGCGTTTTTTGATGGAAACGAAGATGAGATTGTGGAAAACCCCGGCCGCGGGCATGTTCCAATCCACGATCTCCCCCTGGAAGAGCTTCATCAGAGGCAAAAACAGGCGTTCGGTGGCCTTGCCCATCCACGCGTCCTCCATGGGCGGCAGGCCCACCACGGTGGCCGGATAAATCGCATCCTTGCGATGCGTCACCGCGGTGATGTGCAGCACGGGATAAGCATCGGGCGGGGTGTAGTAGCCGGTGTGGTCGCCGAATGGGCCTTCGGTGCGGCGTTCGTCAGGATCGACATAGCCTTCGATGACGATCTCGGCGTTGGCGGGAACTTCCAGCGGCTGGCTGACGCATTTCACCAGCTCCACCGGCTTGCCCCGCAGCCAGCCCGCCAGCAGAAATTCATCCACGCCCGGCGGCAGGGGTGCGCTGCCCGACCAGATGACCGCGGGGTCGCCGCCCAGGCTCACCGCCACAGGGATGCGCTCCTCGCCCGCTTCGCGGGCCTCGCGTTCGTGCTCGGCCCCGCCCTTGTGCAACTGCCAGTGCATGCCCGTGGTGGCGTCGTCATACACCTGCATCCGATACATGCCCACATTGCGCCCGCCCGTGATCGGGTCTCGGGTGATGACCGTGGGCAAGGTGATGAAGGGGCCGCCATCCTCGGGCCAGCAGGTGAGGATAGGGATTCCAGCCAGCGACGCGGCCTCGCCGGTCTTGACCACCTGCTGCGCCGGTGCATTTTTGACGATTTTCGGCTTCAGCCCCGCGCTTTTCAGCGCCCCCAGCATATCCCTCGCCCGGCCTACGGTGGGCCCCAGTCCTTTGGGCGGCTTGGGATCGATCAGCCGGGCCATCTTTTCGTTCAAGTCCTCCAGGTCCCGCACTCCCAGGGCCCAGGCCATGCGCCGGGCGCTGCCGAACATGTTGATCAGCACCGGCATTTTGGAGCCCACCACATTCTCGAACAACAGGGCCTTATTTTGTGCGTCCGGGCCTTTGCTGACGCGGTCGGTGATCTCGGTGATCTCGAGATAGGGTTCGACCGGAGCCTTGATCCGGGCCAGTTGTCCCCCCTTATCCAGCAGATTGATAAATTCGCGTAGGTCTTTATAGGCCATAGAACATCCTTATGCAGCCGATTTCAAGGGATGAATCTCGGACTGCAACTGATCCCCGATCTGGCGTTTTGTCATCTCGATGTCGTAGCGCGTCTGCAGATTTAGCCAGAATCGCTCGGATGTGCCAAAAAAGCGAGACAACCTCAAGGCGGTGTCGGGCGAGATGCCCCGTTTGCCATGAATGATCTCATTGATGCGCCGCGGCGGCACATGGATCTCTTTAGCCAGCCGGTATTGGCTGATCCCCAGGGGCTCCAGGAATTCTTCCAGAAGAATCTCGCCAGGATGGATGGGGGGAAGTTTTTTTTCAGTCATGATGCTTATTTGTGATAATCGACAATCTCGACAGAGCGAAAAGCGTTAATAGTTGTCAAGTGGAGAGGTTTTGTAGCAGCAATTTTAAATTTGGTTTGACGAAAAGCCCCCCTTCCAGCCTCACCCCGCTTCGGCTAGCGCCTTGCAGGGGGAGGAGCCCTCAGGTTTACCAATCTGTATGGCAGATGAGCGCCTCCCTCCCCCGAACACGAGCGCAGCGAGTATCGGGGGAGGGTCGGGGCTCGCAGGGGTAGGTATTTGTATTTAATCTCGAATTCTTGGAAAATGCGTGGCGTTGCCTGCCAAAACCACCGATTGAAATCAGGGCTAGGGGCCTTTGGCCGCTCGTCGGCCTGCGCCGACGCTTTCGGGGCACGTTTTGACGAGGAAAACACCGTCCCCGGAGGGGAACGGGCGGCGGAACGCCCCGAGAACCGAATTCATTCGGCGAACACGGCGGTGAGCAGGCGCCCTGCTGAAATACCTCCCCTCGTAAGGGGCTGGGGAGGGGGCCAGGTCTGGTGGCCAAGGTTGTTAGATGTGACACAAGCTGCCAGATCAGAAAGAAAACTAATTTCTGGATGTGAGCTGAGCCGTTGCGTTACACCTTCTCCCCCCGTTTCACGCCCGCCATCAGCAGGCCGATGTTCTCGCGGGTGGCTTCCTCCCGGGGCACAATATCGATGATCTCGCCTTTGTACATCACAGCGATGCGGTCGGAAAGCGCCATGATTTCATCCAGCTCGGAGCTGACCAGCAGCACGGCCACGCCCTCATCCCGTTTGGAAACGATTTGGTTGTGGATGAACTCGATGGAGCCCACATCGATGCCGCGAGTGGGCTGGGCCGCAATCAGCAGCTTGATGGGACGGCTGAACTCGCGGGCCACCACCATCTTTTGTTGATTGCCTCCCGAGAGACTGCCGCCGGGCGTCAGCGGGCCGGGCGTGCGCACATCGAATTCCTTGATGAGCTCCTCGGCGTGCTTGATAATAGCCGGGCGATTGATGGTGATGCCCTTGGCAAAGGGAGGAAGATTGTAAATGTTCAGCACCAGGTTGTCGGCCACCGAATAGGTGGAAACCATGCCGTAGGCATGACGGTCTTCGGGCACGTGGCTGCTCTGCCCTTTCTGTGTGATTGTCCTGGGAGAGGCGTTGGTCATATCCTCACCGCTGATAATGACTTGGCCGTCCTCCGCCTTTTTCAGGCTGGTGATAACCTCCACCAGCTCCGTCTGGCCATTGCCCTGCACGCCCGCCACGCCCAGGATTTCGCCTTCCCGCACCTGGAAGCTCACCCCGTTCAGCGCCATTTCGCCCAAATCGCTTTTGGCCTTCAGGTTTTTTACTTCCAACACGACATTGCCGGGCGAGGGCGGGGCTTTATCCACAGTCAAAATGACCTCGCGTCCCACCATCATAGCCGCCAACTTTTCCTGTGTGGCATCCTGTGGCGTCGTTTCCCCCACCACCTTGCCGCCGCGCAATACGACGATGCGGTCCGAGATATACAATACTTCTTTCAGCTTGTGAGAGATAAAGATGATCGATTTGCCCTGGGCCTGCAAACGCTTCATGATCTCGAACAGCCCTTCGATCTCCTGCGGAGTCAGCACCGCGGTGGGCTCATCCAGGATCAGGATTTCGGCCTCGCGATACAGGGCCTTGATGATCTCCACGCGCTGCTGTACGCCTACGGGCAAATCCTCCACTTTCGCAGAGGGATCCACATCGAGATGATACCGATGGGAAAGCTCCGATATCTCTTTTGACACCTTTTTGATATCCAGCAGCCCGTTTTTCTTGACGCTCTCTGCCCCCAGCATGATGTTTTCGGCTACGGTCATCACCGGCACCAACTGAAAATGTTGATGCACCATGCCGATGCCCAGGGCAATGGCGTCTTTGGGGCTGTGCATCTCCGCCTTTTTGCCATTGACGTAAATCTCGCCTTCTGTCGGCTTGTAAAGGCCATAGATGATATTCATCAGGGTGGATTTGCCCGCGCCATTTTCGCCTAACAGCGCCAGAATTTCTCCCTTCTGCAGCGTCAAATTGACGTCATCATTGGCAATAACGCCCGGAAACCGCTTGGTGATATGCTTGACTTCCAGAACAGGGATGTTGTCTTTGCTCATTGTGTGCCTCCGTCCAGGGAGAATTATTCAGATGATCCTTCGGTCTCGTAGACCTTGCCTTCAGCCGCGGGCGGCCGCACCCGGCCCACAAAGCCCGCTACTGCGATAATGGTCACCAGGTAGGGCAACATGCTGATAAAGTGCCGGGGGATATTGACCACGCCCGCCAGCAGCAACGCATTCTGCACGCCTTGTGTGTATCCAAACAGGGTGGCTGCGCCCAAAGCGCCGAAGGGCATCCAGTTGCCGAAGATCATGGCCGCCAGCGAGATGAAGCCGCGGCCTGCGGTCATCCCCTCCTGGAATTGCCCCACGGCCTCCAGCACCAGAAAGCCGCCCGCCAGGCCTGCGACCATGCCTCCCAGTGTCGTGTTCATGTAGCGATAGAAATTGACGTTGATGCCCACTGTGTCCGCGGCGCGGGGATGTTCGCCCGCTGCCCGGCTGCGCAGACCCCATTTGGTGTGGAACAAGGCCACATGCAGGATTGCCACCAGAATCAGCGCGGTGTAAGTGATAGGGGGATTGTTGAAGAAAATATCGCCAATCACCGGGATTTTGGAGAGGAAGGGAATAGCGATGGGGGAGAATTTGCCTTCGGCTACCATATCGGGATTGAACAGATAGGCGGTGAGTCCGCCCGCCAACAGAATGAGAAAGGTGCCGGAGATGATCTGATCCATCTTGAATTTGATGGAGAACAAAGCGTGGATATACCCCATGGCCGCGCCGGCCAACAGCGCTGCTGCCACGCCAAACAGCAGGCTCGGCATTAATGGCCAGCTATTGGTTGCGACCTTGGCTACGAAGCCCGCATAAGCCCCCGCCAGCATCATGCCTTCGATGCCGATGTTGATAATGCCTGTGCGCTCGCAGAGGATGCCCGCCATCGCGCCCAGGGCCAACGGCACTGTGGCCCGCAGGGTGAAATTCAGCGTGCTGACGCCAAACAGCACCCGCCACATGGAATCATCGGGTATCGGCAACAGATTGACGACAATGCCGACGATGATCAGGACAATGGCAATGGCTAATGCAATCAGAGATGTTTTTTTGAAACGTGTTGGGCTGCTCATAAGCCTCTCCCTTGAGAGGATGGATGAATCAGGAAAAGATCAGGATTTCTCGAAACCTTAATCGATCGGTGCTCCAAAACGGCTGGCCATTTCTATCCGCCCCACGATATCTTGGGCGTTGTCTCCTGTTCTTCGGGCGACTTGCGAATGCGATAAATGTAGCGGATGATGGCTGGAGCCGCCACAAAAGCCAGCAGCAAGGCGTTGATCACCTGGATGATGTCGGACGAAACGCCCGAATCGAACTGCATCTTGGCCCCGCCCGCGGCCAGCGAGGCCAGGAAGAACGCGGCCAGGCCCACGCCAAAGGGATTCGTCTGCCCCAGCAGCGCCACAGTGATGCCGTCGAAGCCCACCGAGCCGCCGAATTCGGGCGCAAATTTGAAATTCACCCCCAGCGTCTCGATGGCCCCGGCCATGCCCGCCAGCGCCCCCGCCAGCATCATCGCCAGAATGATCGTCCAGCCCACGCGGATGCCCGCATATTTGGACGCCTTGAAATTCTGGCCCACGGTGCGCAGCTCGAACCCGATGGTGGTCTTGTAGATAATCCATGCCATGACGAAAATTGTAATAATTGCCAGCGCAATGCCCCAATGCACTCGATAGGGCGGCCCGAAAATGAAGGGGATGCGGGCGCTCTCCACCACTGGAGGCGTTTGGGAGATGGCTTTGGCTGCGGGATCCCACAACGGCCCGGGCTTTTGCCCCTGCGATCCGCCCGCATACACCGTCCAACCCGCAAACAGCGCTGCAATATAATTCAGCATGATGGTGGTGATAACTTCATGCGCCCCGGTGGTCACTTTGAGGATGCCCGGAATCGCTCCCCACAGCAATCCGCCCAGAATGCCCGCAGAAATCGCCAGCGGCACATGGATGATAGCGGGCATATCCGCAAAATTGATGCCTACCCAGACCGAGAAAATCGTTCCCATCATAAACTGGCCCGAAGCGCCGATGTTGAACAACCCGGCCTGAAAGGCGATGGCCACCGAGAGACCGGTCAACAGCAGCGGCGACCATTTGCGGATGGTGGTGGCCCAGCCGCGGGCGCTGCCGAAGGCCCCCTGAAACAGCCCCTTGTAGGCGGCGATGGGGTTATCTCCCGCCAACCACATGATGACAGCGCCCACAATCAGCGCCGTGATCACGGCCAGGATAGGGATTAACAGGGAGCGAAACAAACGACGGAGAGAAAAATTGCCCATAAGCGAACCTCTCATCGATGAAGGGATTGTTGATAAAAACTCATGGCGCAAGCCGATGATCACCAATGATGATCGGCCATCTTTCCACCATGAGTTTTTGCGTGCAATAAAAAACAGGGATGGTGACCACTAGTCTAAAACCATCCCTGTTTTTGTGCAACTATTGATTTACTTTTGTGAAGGCCTCAACCGCCGGGATGATAACCGGTGTCGATGGAGCCGTCCAGGAGACCTTCTTTGGTCTTGGCCAGCAGATCCTTCACATCCTGCGGCACCTTGTCTTCGAAGTCATGGAAGGGGGCCAGGCCCACATCGCCCACGTAGTTGCCGCCAGGGAAATCGCCCGCTGCGGCCTTCGTGATCAGTTCAGCCACGCCGGGGGTGATGAGCTTCATGGCGGAGGAAACCAGGCAGGGATGCGCAGCGGGCAGGGTCTCCCACTGGTCGGTGTCCACGCCGATGCAGTAGACTTCTTTGCCAGCCTCGGCCGCGGCCGCGACTTCCTGCAACGCGCCGTTGCCGGTCATGCCGCCGGCGCCGAAGACGACGTCAGCGCCCTGATCCATGGCCTGCTTGGCCGTGGCAGCGCCCCATTCGGGGTCCACAAAGGCCTGGGAAAGCTCGCCAGGATGATAGGTGGAGATCAGTTTGATGTCGGGCTTGGTGGCCTTGGCGCCCGCTTCGTAGCCCTCTTTGAAGGCGACGACGGGGGGAACCAGGTCGGTGCCCAGCACAGCAGCGATGGTGCCGGTCTTGTCCAGAGAGGCAGCCAGCACGCCCGCCAGGTAACCAGCCTTGTCTTCGGGGAAGATCAGACCGGCGTAATTGGGCAGGGGATCGGCCTGGAACTGATCGACGCCGATGAACATGATGTCGGGATTCTCGGTCGCGGCCTGATGGGTGGCGTCGCCCAGGGCGAAGCCCACGCTGATAATCACATTGTAGCCGTTCTCGACGAACTGGTTGATGTTATCGGCGTAGTCCTTGGCGTCCTTGGTCTCGATGTACTTGATGTCGTTTTCGGTCAGACCCAGCTTGTCAGCAGCCATTTTTACGCCTTCCCAGGCCGACTGGTTGAAGCTGCGGTCATTGATGCGACCCACATCGGTGACGAGGCCGACCTTGAATTCCTTCTTCTCCATTGCTGGAGCTTCGGTCGCCTCGACTGCAGGGGCTTGAGTCGCCTCTGCGGCAGGTTTTTCTTCTGCCGGGGCTTGAGTGGGGGTTGCTTTGCCGCCGCAGGCGCTGAGCGCCACGACGCTCACCAGCAACAGTGCGAGCAAAATGAACAGTGTTGACTTGCGCATAAGTTTTTCTCCTCCTGCTATTTGAGAGATTTGAGATAGGTGTTTGAGGATAGACAAAATCAATGGTCTGGCAACATTGCCAGAAGCTTAGTATAAAAGAAATCTCAGCGGATATGCAACATTTTTGCGCTCAGGGAGTGCGTTTCAAAATTGGGGCGCACTGGCCGAATAGAATTCGGTTCTGGGGGCGTTCCGCCGCATGTCCTCCTGCGAGGACATTTTCTGGCGCAAATTAGCCTGTCTGCGCAGGCAGACAAGCGGCCGCAGGCCCCCAGCTCTGATTTCAATCGGCAGGTTCTGACAGAAAGCGCAAATTCGCCCCCAAATTGGAACGCACCCGCGCTCAGGTTAGACAAAACGAAAAAAGCCCGGATTATGTTGTCTTCCGGGCTTTGGCGTGGCGCCTCGCTGAAAAGCTAGTCTTTCGATTCCTCTTCTGAGGCGGGCGGATTGTTTTCGTCGTAAATCCAGGGTTCGGCAGGGCTGAGATGTCCTGTGAGGATGTTATTCTGCACTTGTCTTATTTCTTCCTGCATCTTCTGAGGCACTTTGTCAGCGAATTGATGATAGGGCGCCAGGCCCACGCTGTTATTTTCCAGTGTCCCGACATAGTTTTCGCCGCCCTTGAAGCTGCCGGCAGCATAAGCCACGATATTGTCGAAGACCGCTTTGTCGGTGTTCTTCATCACCGAGGTCAGGACGACATTGCCATATTCCGGGAAGGTGTCGTACCAGTCAACCGTTGCGCCAATGAAGAGTTTGTCTTCTTCCTGAGCAGCTTTGGCGCTGCCTTTGGCCGCATCTTTGGCGACAGCAAAGAGTACATCGCACTTCTGATCAAAGAATTTCTTTGCGATCTGATACCCTTCATCTTCCGAAGTCTTGTCATTGAGGAAAACGCCTTCTTTGTTGTAAACATCCCAACCCAGAATTTCAAGATTAACGCCGTTTTGCCGACGGTAATAGTCGGCGCCGTTGAAGAAACCTGTCATAAAATCGGTGATGGCTGGCGTGTCTGTTTCACCGTAGGTGCAGACGACGCCTGTCTGACTCATGCCGCCTGCCAGGTAACCGGCCATGTAACTGGGGGGGATGACGTCGAACGTGATGCCGCGCACGTTGGGAGCGTTGGATTCCGCATCCACGATGGCAAAACTGGCGTCAGGGTTGGCCTTGGCTGTCTCTTCGAGCGCCTGGCTCATTTCCTCGCCAATGACGATTGTGAGATCGGTGTTTGCGGTCGCGAATTCATTCAGGAGATCGGCATAGTCAGATTCGGATGCGCTTTCTTTGTAACTGGCTTCGATGGTGAACAGGTTTTCGGCTTCCTGTACGCCTTTCCAGGCCAGCGCGCTGTAAAATTTTTCCTCGACGCCGCCAATGGCGGTGACCAGGCCTACGGTGATGGGGTTCAATTGCGCTTCAGGAATGGGCGTGGCTTCCGGCTCGGGGGTGGCTTTTGCACCGCAGGCTGCCAGCGCAACAATCAATAGCAGTCCGATCAGTAGAATGGGAACAAGGCGTTTGGACATTTTTTCCTCCGGGGATTTTTGAACACGCGCCATCGTGACGCGGGCGGCAGGTAAATTTCAAGACAGGATGAAATCATACAAAATGACCTGTCAAGTATAAGGGAGTCTCTTGTCCAAAGGCAATCTTTTGAAGACAAAATAAGACCTTTGGGCGCGAAAATCGTTGCGAAATATCGAAATTGGGGCTCATGGCATGTTTCGGAACAAGCCTCAGAAACTGACAATCTGAAATTCGATATTCTGAAATTTACACTTCT
>WGCR01000426.1 GCA_015493675.1 Anaerolineae bacterium | reverse complement strand
GGCCACAGGGGGTGAACGAAGTCCTGGTTGATGTAGAAGCCGATTTCCTGACCGTTGTCATCGGTGATGGGCCCGATGTCGGGTGGGCTCATGGCCACCACTGCGGCGGAGCTGAACATGGGGCAACCGATGGCGTCGCTGTAGCCAAACTGATCTTTGGTAGAGTAGCTCACATGATAATCGACCAGTTTGACGCTGCGCAGCACGGGCTCGCCCTGAAAGGCTACGTCTGAAAGGCGCAGGCCGTCGGAGGCGGTGAGAATGAAGTCCATCTTCCAGCCATCTTTCTCCAGTTCGTTGCTCTGCTTGCAGTATTTTTCGAAGATGTCCTGGCGCTCCACCGTCTCTTCGGTGGGCAACCCGCCGCTGTAATCACCATAATCGGTCCAACGCACGGCCACCAGTTTTTTATCGGTGAGATCGACAATGGCCCACAGCGCTTTCTTTTCCCGCTCGAAGGTGGGGGCCACGCAGAGATGGTGGGAGAGCTCGCAGGCGGAGTTGTTGAAGGTGGTCTTGACCCCGGCCATGGTTGGAGAATCAGGTTCTGGCTTGAAACCCAGCGCTTTTTCCACTTCGGGCGCCTGCACGGCGATGTCCATGGCCTCTTTGAGGAGATGCGGGGGCAGTTCAGGCGAGGTGGCGGGCATGGCGTCTACATTCACCACCTGCTGGTTGTCGATATCGACCATGACCACGTAGGTGGTGTTGGTGGCCCAGTTGTAGATGTCCACCCGATAGCAGGTGACGGTTTTGCAGATTTCGCTTTCGGAGGTGATGTCGCTTTCGCGGGCGGGATAGACGCCGAAAACTTCGGCCCGCAGTGGCTGGCCTGTTTTGGGATCGGTAGTCAGCTTTTGCAGCAAGGGGCTGTTCATGGCCACGTTTTGGGCCAATTGCTGCTTTTCGTCCAGCTCCTCGGCCAGGGGCGTGATGTGGTTGGCCGGGCTGAGGGTGGGGATGGCGATGACCGCGGGAGAGACGCCGGTGGCGGTTTCTTCCACAGGGGGCGGCGACGCAGGCGCGGGCGTGGTCGTCTTGCCGCATCCGGCCAGCAGGAGCAAAGACAGAATCAGGATTGGAAGTAGAAGATGTTTGGTAGCGGACATATTTTTGTCAGGAAACAGTGAGCAGGAAACAGTTCCAGGCGGATACGGTAGACACACTCTGAACTTCGAATTTCCCACATTTTACCGCAAAGTTTTGATATAGGCGATGATGGCGCGGATGTCATCATCGCTCAGCCGAAAACCGTAATCCTGATCCATGATGTCGGGGTATCCGGCCACGCGTTTGGCGCTGGGCGTGATGATGGATTCGTAGAGATAGTCGTCATCGGCCACCACTGTGCTGCCGTCATCCAGGGTGCGGGTCTGGCCGTAGAGGCCCAGGAAGGTGGGGCCATCCGAGCGCGTGCCATCCACGGTGTGACAGCCAAAGCATCCGGCGCTGTCGGCCACCACTTTGCCCCACATGGCCAGCTCTTTTTCCGATTTTTCGATGGGCGCGACCTGCAGGGCTGCGTCTTGGGGATGTTCGAGATAGTCGAGCAGGGAGCGCATCTGATTTTCGGAGAGGGCGTAGCCGAAGGTCTCGGGCATGATGTCCGCAGCGTAGCCGGGGGTCAGATCGGCGTTGGGGTTGAGAATGGCGGTTTTCACGCCCTCGCGGCCTTTGCGCCCGACGACGCCGGTGAGGTCAGGCCCGATGACGCCCGCAGCGTCGTCGAACGCGTGACACTCGGCGCAGCCCAGGGGCCCGTGGAAGAGATAGGAGCCCAATCCGGCGCTGCGCTGGTGCAGACTGGCCGGACGCGGCGTGTCCGGGCGGGGGGCGTCGCGCCAGTTGAGGATGGATGCGACCACGGCGCGGCTCTGCGGGGCGGTGAGGGGTCCGCCCGCCTGCTGGCTCCATCCGGGCATCTTGCTGCCAACCCGCCCGTTGCGGATGGCGGCTTCGAGATACGCGGGCAGATCGCCGCGCCAGCCGCGTTGGCGCGGGCGAGGCGGCAGGGCCTGCCCCGCTTTCACGCCCAACTCCCCCCCGCTCAGGCCCTGGCCCAGCGATATCTGCCCGAAGAGGGCGCGGGCAAGCTGGATGTCCTGTCCTGGGAGGCGCTGCCCGAGGGCGATTTCTGCACCGACGGCCAGCAGCCCGCGCCG
>WGCR01000425.1 GCA_015493675.1 Anaerolineae bacterium | reverse complement strand
GTATCAGTGGCCGTAGGCGTGATGGTCGGCGTCGGCGTCGGCGTCGGCGGGGCTGGCAACACCCTGACTTCTCCGTCGAATAATGTCAGGACGATCGGGTTCCCGGAGGCGTCAGCGGCCGCGGCATCCTGGAATGTCAGGGCGCTGAGTCCATCCCCAACTGGATGGAATTCGATACGCGCCAATATGCCCTCGCCGTTAGGGCCAGATTGGTTGCCAAAGCTAAACGCGCCCAATCGAACTGCGCCGGAATCATTATCGATGACCGGCCCCAGCTTGAAAACGTTTCGTCCAGTGCTCCCCAAAAATGATCCGATTTGCACATCTTCCACCTTCAAGATGGATGGATCATACAAGATGGTGAATTCGAATCCTCCCAGATCTTTTACATCCCGAATAGCAGCTTCAACGACAAAATTGCCATCAAGTATCTTGTGTGACGGAGAGGGGTCGATAAAGTAAATCTGGGCGGTCGATGACGACCCCGGGAGCATAACCGGCAGATAAATGCGGAATTGCCCCTGAAGCCCCACGTTTATGAAATGGCTGCCAACATCTGGGGCCTGATCACCCTCGCAGGTGTTCAACCATTGACCAGAAACGGTCATAATATCCAGAACATCGATTTTACCGTCACTGTTCATATCCGCTTTGGGGTCGTAGTCAGGATCGCCCACTTGGGTATTCCAACGCCCGGCCACATACATGATATCGAGGATATCAACGCGACAGTCACCATTCATATCCCCCAGCAAACCTGTGGGGGTCGGAGTGAATGTGGGTGTGAATGTGGGCGTAAGGGTGGGAGTGCCTGACGGCGTGACCGTTGGCGGGCCGAACAGCCCATACTGCGACGCCCCAGAGGGTGCAGACATCGGGGCGGCGTTGATAGTTTGCACCAGCCCCACCCCAATGAAAATCAGCATAAAAATGATGATGAGCGCCCCAGCAGCCATTTTTCGAGACCGCTCTCGAATGGAGTTCATGTGGAAACTGGACACGATACGCCTCGCTGAGTGTGAGTCAATAACGCCAAAGGAAAGAAATGACTATGTCAGGTCAAGTTACAAATATCAGTGGCGAAAGGTTGTCAAATGTCTGACGCCCGGAATCACTGGCTTCGTTGTTTATGTCATCATGCTACTACAAACAAATCTCAAAGATTAATGAGTGATGATTAAAGGTCAGATCGGCGTGTTTTTCGCTTTGATCATCACTCATTAATCATTGATTTTGGCATGATTGAGCAAAATATGGGGAATACGCCTCATAGTGGGATATTTCCAATAATGCTTATTATATAACAACAAACTCTGCTTAGCCAAAGGCAATTTAAGAGGGGGCGTTCCCAAATTGGGGCGCACTGGCCGAATAGAATGTGGACGACCAATTGAAATGATGGATTTTCCAAAAAGACATTCTGTCCGAAATTTTGCTCAAATTATAGCAGTCATGACCCTTTTACCATGTCGTCACAAATTCTCGTAGATCGGAGGTGAGGATGCGGCGGAGGGCGGGAGCGTCTTCGCCCGCGGCTTCGACGAATAGAAAGCCGAACACGGGCCACGCCCGCCAGTCGATGGGCCGCACATCCAGCACGCGCCTGAAGCCCGCGGCCGCTCGTTCGTAATCGAAGGCCGCGATTTTCTCGCCCGGGACGCCGGTGCTGTTATCCAGCACGATCATGGCGTAGATTTCGTTGCCTTTTTCGGCCAGCAGCGCCGGCCAGTCGGGCGGCTGGTCGTGCAGATAGGCGACGTAGGGGTTCAGGCCGAACGCGTACGCGGTCATGTCGGCAGTGGTGCACCAGCCGCCAAAGCGCATGGGGTTGATCTCGATGGGGAACAGCTCGCCCGCGGGGGTGATGCGCACTTCGGTGTGCAGCGGGAAGTCCCGCACGCCCGTCAAACGTCCGATTTGGGCCAAAAAGGCTGTAAAATGGGCCAAATTCGCCTCGATGATGGCCCGTGAGGTGACATAAACCCGGTCACTGGTGTCCGCGTCGGAGGAGAACATGTGCTTGTAGATGCCGACAACCCGGGGCTGGCCCGCGGCGTCGAAATAGGCATCGAACGCGTATTCATCCCCCTCGATGTTCTGCTCGATGATGAAGCGGGTGGCGTTCATCACTTCGGGGGGATACAAGTCTCGCACCGCGTCCATCTCTGCGTGGATGGCGGCCAGGGTCTCGGGCCAGGCGGCAGCGCCATCCACCTTGTAGACGCCCATGCTGAAAAAGCCCACCGCTGGCTTGATGATGAAAGGCGTGGGCAGGGCGCTCGCGTCCAGCGCATCCAGCTCATCCCACGCGACTTCCCGGAAGAAGAAGTCGGGATACAATTCTTGCGTCAGACGGCGGAAGCGAAGCTTGTCCTTGAAGAGATCGATTTTCTCGGGCAGGTCGGTGAAGTCGAGATGGCGGGCGATCCAGCCGATGGCGTTTCCGGAGTTGGTGTAGACGCGGGGATGCGCGGCGGCCCGGGCCCGGGCGACGGCTTCATCCTGGCTGATGACCTGCGGTCCGGCCGCGAAGCCGAATGTCGCGGCCGCGGGCGCACCCACCACCGGCAGGTTGTGCTTGCGAATGGTCGTTTTGAGGAAATCGGAGACGTAGGGGGCGTCGAGGAGGATCATGATGTGGTTGCGTATATTTTATGTCTTGGGTATAATGAAGCACGGTCTATTCAGGAGGATATTGACATGACTGTCGTCGTAAAGAGTTCACCAGAAAACGTCATAGCTCTGCCCAAACAGTTGCTTGAGTCATTGAGGTTGAGCGATGGCGAAGAAGTCATGGCGATTGTCGACGGACAAACGCTGAGATTGGCGCGCCTGGATGAATTTCTGGCGTTACGCGGCGCACTGGCGGGCGACGACTCATTCGACGAGGCCATGACATATTTGGAACATGCGTGGGATCAATGGACGCTTCCCGATATTGCCTAGACACCAATGTGCTGATAGATTTTCTCAGGAACAGAGAGCCGGGCGCTTCTGCTGTTGAGAAAGCCGTCAAAGGGGCTGAATGTTTTGTTACGTCGGTGACGGTCTATGAATTGTTGTTCGGGGTGGCTCGGGCCAGAAAGCAGATCGGGGAGGAAGCGCTTTTGGGAGTGATGTCGGTTCTGCCTTTCGATGGCGATGTGGCTCGCGAGGCGGCTTCGCTTCATGCAGCTTTGCTTCATGACAATCGAGATATTGGCGTCAAGGATATTTTCATTGCCGCCACCTGCCTCGTGCATGATATCCCTGTCCTGACATCCAACAAACGTCATTTTTCGCGGGTTCCGGGGC
>WGCR01000424.1 GCA_015493675.1 Anaerolineae bacterium | reverse complement strand
GGGCTGCGGCCGGGTCGCGCCAGACCAGGCTGCGGATTTGCACCGCGCTCGCTCCCAGGTCCAGACACAACAGCGCATCATCCAGGCTTTGCACGCCGCCCGCGGCCACGATGGGCGCATCCAGATTCATCTCCTGCAACTGTCGCAGCGCCCGCAGGGTGAAGGGGAACGCGACCGGCCCGCTGATGGGCGCTTCAACCCAATCACCCCCCGCCCGCCAGGCCGCGGGCGGCGGCGCGCCCACGATGAGCGCATCAGCGCCCGCGGCCATGCAGGTGCGGGCCAGATATGCGGCCCGGGTGAGGGGCAGACGGGCGAGAATGGGCAGCGGCGTGACCCGCCGCACCGTGGCGATGATGGCGCTGGCCTCGCTGAGATTGACGGTTTCGGGGATGGGCAGCTCGATTCCGGCCAGAACATCCTCGATCTCCTCCAGATGAGCGGCCATCCACGCCCCATCTCCCGGCTCGCCTCCGGCCAGCGAGACGACTACGGGCGTTTCGATCCTGCGCCATGTTTTGACGTGGTTCGCCAGCACCCGCCGAAAGCCGGGATTATGCCCTCCGGTTTCCAGCAAAAATCCGGCCGGAATCTCCGCCAGGCGGGGCTGGGGCTTGCCTTTGTGCGGGCTGGCGGAGATGGGCGAGGTGATGAGCAAGCCGAAGTCCTCGGGCGTCAGGCCCGGCGGCCAGGCGTCGCCATAGCCCGCGGCGCCACTGCCCGCGATGAGGGGCGAGGCGATGAACAGGGCGAGTTTGTTGTGAGGAGCAAGATTGATCATCATCGTAGCCACTAAGGTGTAGCCACCACTTTTTGCCACGAAGACACGAAGAAAGGCGAAGGCACGAAGTATTTTTCTTTATTTTTCCTTCGTTGCTTCGAAAAACTTCGAGCCTTCGTGGCTTTTGGCGACTTAAAGTCAAGTACGTTGGCAGTTACTCATCATCGCAACACATCCACCAGATCGAACACGGGCCCGCGCAGGCAGACCCGACGGCGGCCGCCCGCGATATCCACGGCGCAGGCCTGACATGCGCCTGTGCCGCAAAGAAAGCCCATCTGATAGAGGGCCTGGGCGTAGCCTTTGGGCAGCAGAACCCGCATCTCCTCGATGGCCCGGCCCAATTGACGATAGAAAGCCATGTCCGCCGCAGCAATCACCGCGTCCGCCCAGGGCAGCAGCTCGGGCAACAACGCGCGCAAATCTCCCTTGCGTCCGGCGCTGCCATCGGTGGTGGCGATGTGATACTCCACCGAGATGGGGAGCATGGCCGCAGGAATGCTCTGCCGCCGGGTCGCGGTCTCGGTCGCCAGCGTCACGGCGTAGCCCTGGCTGGCGGCCTGGCGCACCAGAGGCAGCAACGTCCAGGCCGCGTCGCCCTGGCCCAGGCAGAGGATGCGGCGGGCGTGGGGAGGTAGTGCAAAGCCGCGTACCACCGGGCCCAGACAATCCAGCCTGGCGCCGAGCCGGGCCAAACGCAGCCAGGCCCGACCACGATCCCCGTCCAGGGGCAGACGGATGCTGAAGCCCGCCTCCTGGATGGCGATGGGATAGAATGTGCGGCGCAGATAGGGATCATACCCCCATCCTGTCTGGATGAGCACAGCCTGGCCGGGCGAGAGCCGAGTCGCCAGTTCAGGCGCGCGCAGATGCAGAATCTGCACAGCACCGCTGGTTTCGCGCGCTTCGATCTCAGCCCCGATCTGAATCATGCCGCCGACCCCCATCATCGTCCCCGGGCGATGGCTTCCAGCCCCTCGATATCCAGCAGGATGGTGCGCCCCTTGTAATTGCGAGTCAAACCGCTCTTCCTGAACCGGCTCATCACGCGAATGGCCGTCTCCACCGTGGTGCCGGTCATCTCCGCAATATCCTGCCGGGTGAGATGGATATCGATCATGACGCCATCACCCTCGGGAGCGGGTGCGCCGCCCAGGTCTTTCAGACGCAGCAGGGCGCGGGCGATGCGTTGATCCACCCGATCCACCGCCAGACTGCGCACCAGTTCGTGGCACAGCCGCAACCTTCGGTTGAGTTCAAGGATGACCTCGAAGGAAACCTCGGGATAGCGATGGATGATCTCCATCAGATCGTTGCGGGTGACGGTGACCACCGCGGTGTCTTCCAGGGTGACGGCGGTCATGGAATAAGGACGCCCGTCGAAAATGGCCATCTCGCCGATGAGCTGCCTGGGACCCAACACCGTCACCACCACATCCCGCCCCTGATCGGTGTGACGCACCAGCTTCACCCGCCCGCTCCAGATGATGTACAGGGCCTCGGGGGGATCTCCCTGGAAAAAGAGATAAGAATCGGCCGGGTAGCAATGGCCATGGAGATACCTGGCCACATCCTCCCAGTCTTTTTCGGAAAGGGATTTGAACAGCGGCGTCATGCGGACGCCCTGCATCATCTCCCACTTCATCTTTTCCAGACGAGAGTTGGAGCGGGCCGAAGAGGTTTTCGTCATAGCCAGAGAATTGCCATCGTGAGGGCGATCGGGTTCATCCGTTTAGCATGAAAGGCGCTCGCGTCGGGCAGCCAGCAAACGATCTGCCGGCGGCGCGTCAGCCTGTGGAATTGTCGTTATTTTAGCATAAAACATCGATGGCGGCCATGTTCGCAGTCCATCATGCGGAAATGAAGAAAAAATCAAATGATTTGACAAAGGCGCTGGATTAGCTATAATTACTGACATGCCTAATCCCCTCATCGCCCTCATCGCCGGCATTCTTTTTCTGGCGGTTCTTGCCATCATCTTCTGGCCCGACCGCGGGCTTTATGTGCGCTGGCAGCAGGCCCGACGCATGTCGGCCCGGGTGTTGCGAGAGGACGCGCTGAAGTATCTCTACGCGGGCGAGCTGGAAGGACGGGTCGTGACGCTCCCCAGCCTGGCCGGTGAGCTGGGCGTAAGCCTGGATGAGGCCGCCCAACTGCTGGCGGAAATGACTCGATTGGGGCTTGTGGAGGCCCGGGACGACGCGTATGAGCTGACCGTCACCGGCCGCGAGGTGGCGGTGCAGGTGTTGCGCGCCCACCGCCTGTGGGAGCAATATCTGCATGATTTCACAGGATACAGCGAGGAGGAGTGGCACGCCCGGGCCGAGGAGCAGGAACATCGCCTGGGGCCCGACGAGGTGGCCGCGCTGGACGAGCAACTGGGACATCCTCTCTACGATCCGCATGGCGATCCCATCCCCACGGCCGAAGGAGAGGTGGCCGCGCCCAGGACCATTCCTCTCTCGCAGCTCGAACCTGGAGATATCGGCCGGGTGGAGCATCTGGAGGATCAGCCGGAGATCGTATACGCCCAACTGGTGGCCGAGGGCCTGCATCCGGGCATGGAAGTGCTGATGCTGGAAAAGACGCCGCAGCGTATTCGGTTTCTCTCTCGGGGCAATGAACATGTACTGGCGCCGGTGCTGGCCGCCAACGTTTTTGTGCTGCCCGTGCCCAAAGAAAAAGCGTCCGAGGTGGCCGCGCCCCTGGGCAATCCACTGATTTCATTGAAGCCGGGAGAGGAGGCCGAGATCGTCGACATCAGTCGCACCATGCGCCCAGTGGAGCGACGCCGACTGCTGGACTTGGGCGTGCTGCCCGGCACAAAAATCCGGGCGGAGTTCGTCAGCCCCACCGGCGACCCCGTGGCCTACATGATCCGCGGCGCGCTCATCGCCCTGCGCAAAGATCAGGCCGAGAAGATTTTCATTCGTCCTCTGAATGGGAGATCAGTGAAGTCAGGAGAGAAGGAGGCCCCCGCACTCAGCACAAACCCCAACCATCGAGAAAAGAATGAGTGATAAGACGAATCAATCGAAAGGCCCCAAGATCAATCTGACGCCGCCGCCCGCCGGTGCGGGCTGCCCCACCTGTCCTGTTCACAACCTGGCCAACCTCCAAAAGCTGGGGGTGGACATGACAGATTGGGATTATGT
>WGCR01000423.1 GCA_015493675.1 Anaerolineae bacterium | reverse complement strand
GCATTGGTGTGAGCGCAATGGATTTGTGTTGGTTACGAACAACCGGGCGTCAATGCCTGTTCATCTGACCGATCACCTGTTGGCAGGCCGTCATATTCCGGGCATTTTTATTCTGAATGCGAAATTCAGCATCGGTGATCACGTGGATGAACTCGAATACATCTGGAGCGTGGCGCAGCCAGATGAATTTGTGGACATCATCTGGTATTTGCCTATCAAGCGCTGACGCCTGCCAGGTATCCGCGTACAATCTCGCCCGTGGCCCGCGTGCCCACGATCTCGATAGTTTGATCTGGCAGGGCGGTGTTGGCCAGATCGGGCGTGCGATAGCCCGCGTCCAGGGCTTTTTCCACCGCGTTCTCGATGGCCCGGGCTGCGTCTTCCTCGCGTAGCGAGTGGCGAAGCATCATGGCCGCGGAGAGGATGGTCGCCAGGGGATTGGCGACGCCCTGGCCCGCGATGTCGGGCGCAGAGCCGTGGATGGGTTCATAGAGCCCGCGTGCGCCATCGCCCAGACTGGCCGAGGGCAGCATGCCCATGGACCCGGCCAGCATGGCCGCCTCATCGGTGATGATGTCGCCGAACAGGTTGCCGCTGACGATGACGTCGAAATCGGCCGGGCGACGGATGAGGTGCATGGTCATGGCGTCCACCAGCACGTGCTCCAGCGCCACGTCTGGGAATTCATCCGCCATCAGACGCACGACCGTCTGTCGCCACAGGCGAGAGGAGGCCAGCACGTTGGCTTTATCCACCGAGGTGAGCTTGCCCCGACGCCCGCGTGCGGCCCGGGCCGCCACTCGCACCACCCGTTCGATCTCGGGGCGGGTGTAGCGCATGGTATCGTAGGCTTCTTCGTCGCCTTCTTGCCGGTCGCCAAAGTAGATGCCGCCGATGAGCTCTCGCACCACCAGCAAATCCACGCCTGCCAAAACCTCGGGCCGCAGGTGGGATGCGTTGATGAGTTGGGGGAAGATTTTGACCGGGCGCAGGTTGGCGTATAGCCCCATCTCTTTGCGCAGTTTCAGTAGCCCCTGCTCGGGCCGCACTTTGGCCGCGGGATCGCTCCACTTGGGACCGCCCACCGCGCCCAGCAGCACGCCATCCGCCTGTTTGCAGGCTTGCAGCGTGGCTTCGGGCAGGGGCGAGCCGGTCTCGTCGATGGCGATGCCGCCGATGAGCTGTTCCGAGAAATCGAAGGTCAAATCGAAAAACGAGGTCAGGGCTTCAAGAGTCTTGCGGGTTTCTGTCACGACTTCCGGGCCAATGCCATCGCCAGGAAGAAGGACAATGTGATATGTGTTGGACATAAGTTTGGGATCGATGGAATGTTAGCGATGAAGAAATAGGTAATTGGTATTGGATATTGAAAGACGTGTTTGACCCTTTATGGCCGGAAAAAATATCCAATATCGAACTGGAGTCTGGCGAAAATTATTTTGGCTGCCTTTCATGCCATTTTCTGACACGAATTGAGCTAATTTGACGAATTTTTCTTCCATTTTTCGCAAAATTCGTGTGAATTCGTGTCGGAATTCAAAAAACGCCAGTGTCCAGTATCGAATATCGAATATCCGCCACTTTTCCTCACGGGCGCCGTTGTCCGTCGGATGATGTTCTATGCAGCATGAAAGGTCGTTTTAGTGCGTCTGGTCAGGATCGAAAGCCTTATTGATAGGATCGTGGGCGTGTTCCCAGTCCCGCTCCTGGTGTGGCTTGGGCTCCTCGTCCTCAGGATATGCAGGTTGGTAACCCTGATTCATATACCTGTTCCAGTACTGCTGTTGTTCCTTGACCTCGAAATCGTTGCTGGTTTGGAATTGGTTGCTTTTGCGATCTTCGCGTGTCATGAGTGAGTCTCCTTTTTGATAGAGAGAATGGAAAGTAACTATACAGGTATGGTTTCAGGCAGAAGGAGGTCTCCTGCGAACATAGAACCCAGAGCCGTCCAGGCATTGACGCCTTGTTTACGCATGGTGGAAGTGTAACTGCGGATGGTGCAGAATTGTTCAGCGCCTTCCTTGCTGCGGA
>WGCR01000422.1 GCA_015493675.1 Anaerolineae bacterium | reverse complement strand
CCGCAGCAATGGCCCATTCGCCAGGTCGAAGGGACGGGAGGCCAGGGCTTGCGCCCGATGACGCGCTTCATCCAGACGCTCCGCCTCCGGCAACGCACTGAAATCGGCTTCGTCCAGAGACAGTTCGCCCCGGGCAAGGACGCGTTGCACGGGCCCGTCATCGGTCTCCTGAAAGATGGTGCGGAGGATCGCGTGGCGGGCAATGATGGCGTTGAGGCTGCGAATGAAGGCATCCCGATGCAAGGGGCCGCGCAGACGCACCGCTGCAGCCATGCGATAGAATCGATCATCGGGCTGGAGCCGGGCCAGAAACCACAGACGCTCCTGGGCGTAGGAGAGGGGCGCTTGCTCCAAACCGGACGCGCGCAGGCTCATGGCGGCCGGAGGCGCGCCGGAAGAGGCGGCGTCAAGGGTGTGAGCGAGGAGGAGGGTCTCGCGATGGAGGGGCGCATCCAGGGGCGCGTCCAGCCAGGCCCGGGCCGCGGCGGGATCAATGCCCTGATGGCGAAGGAAGCCGGGGTCGCCGACCATACGACTTTCGGGGTGCACGCCGTCGAGCATCCGATCGCCCTGGTAGGGCTGAAGCAGGGCCGGGTGGAAATCAATCGCCAGGAATTCGCTGAGGCGATGCAGCAATTCCTCGGGCGACTGAACCAGCTCATCGAAGGGCAGGAGCATACGCCGTTCCTCGGGAATATCGCTGAGGAAGGTGTGGATGTTGCGGTTGGCTTGCAGCCAGATCAATTCAGCGCGCTGGCGGCGGGTGAACGGCGTGTCGGGCAGATACACCGCATCCAGGCCGCTATTGAGATAGGAATGCACCGAGGCGTGGGGATTTCGCACCAGGTGGATGTAGCGGGCGGCGCTGAAGGTGGCCTCGATGCGCTCCAGGGTTTGCAGGCTGAGGGGATAAGTGGTGGTCTTGTCCACCAGGGTGCGGCCCGACAGCCAGCTTTGCAGACGGCGATAGAAGCGATGCACAGGCCAATTCCGGGCCTCGTACCGGGCCAGGATCACCCGGGCCTGCGGGAGATCGCAATCGAAAATCTCCATGATGGCCCGCAGCAATCCCTCGCTCCACCCGCGCTGACGACCGGAAAGGGCGATCGCGCGTTCGGCCATGCTGTGGAAGCTGGCCAGATAGAGCTCGGGCGGGGCGAAAAGCTGCGGATGTCCCGCCAGCATGACTCGCAGCAGGGTGGAGCCGGAACGGGGGGCGGCGAGGATGAAGATCGCGGGAGGCAGTTTTCTCGAAATAGACGCCCGATAGCTGCGCTCCTCAGCTTCGCTGTAATCCAGAGCATGGAGGATGCGCTGGAAGGTGTGGATATCCGTCTCGGAGAGAGCGGGAGCGCCAGTGGCGGGATGCCGATAGTGCGGGAGTGGGGACTCGGGAAGCCATCGGGCAATGGCATGGGGATAATCCCGTTCCAGCAACGCGGCCAATTTTGCGACGGTGGGCGCATCGAAAAGGATGGCGACAAAAAGGGACTGGTCGATCTTCTCCTGCAAGCGGTTGATGAAAATGGCCGCCCGCAATGAATCGCCCCCCAAAGCAAAAAAGTCATCGTGTATTCCCACGGGCGAAACATTCAGAAGCGCTTCCCACATGGCTGCCAGGGCTTGCTCCAGGGGCGTGCGCGGCGGGGTGATGTCTCGCGAATCAGGATGAAGGCGGGTGAGACGGCGGACATCCACCTTGCCGCCCGGCGTGCGGGGGAAGGCGTCGACCACGTGGATGTGGGCGGGCAGCATGTAGCCAGGAACGCGAAGCCGCAGAAAATCGCGAAGTTCGATGGGATCGGGCGCGATGTGGTTGGGGATGACGTAGGCGATCAGTTTTCTGTTTTCATCCGGGCCAGATATCAGGACCGCGGCTTCCAGGATGGCGGGATGTTCGGCCAGCACGGCGGCGATCTCCTCGGGCTCGATGCGGTACCCGCTGATCTTGACCTGCCGATCCAAACGCCCCAGGAATTCCAGACGTCCATCCGCGAGCCAGCGGACGCGATCGCCGGTGCGATAAAGGCGTTGGCTGATCTCGCCGGACGGCTTCTCCCCCTGCACAAAGGGATTGGGGACAAAACGCTCGGCAGTGAGGCCGGGGCGATGGCTGTATCCGCGAGCCAGGCCCGCGCCGCCGATGAACAGCTCGCCCGGCACGCCGATGGGCGTCGGCATCCCATGT
>WGCR01000421.1 GCA_015493675.1 Anaerolineae bacterium | reverse complement strand
GATATCCCCATGCAGATAAAGGATATTTTTGTTCCCGGCTTCCCGGTGCAGACCATCGATGTTCTGGGTGACAAGGGTGAAATCGGGCAGAGCGGCTTCCATTTCGGCCAGGGTTGCATGGGCGGGATTGGGCTGGGCCTGGGCCATGTTCTGACGCCGCCAGTCGTAAAATCTCCACACCAGTTCCGGGTCGCGGGCGAAGGCTTCGGGCGTGGCCAGATCTTGCGGATGATAGTTGTTCCAGAGGCTGTCGGCGCCATCGCGGTAGGTGGGAATGCCGCTGCCTTTTGAGACGCCTGCGCCGGTGAGAACGGCGATTTTGGGGTGTTTCATGACCTCCCTCCAGGATGGTGGCGTGGGATAAAAAAAGCGTGATGATTACCAGGGCGGGCTTCATCACGCTTGGGGTGAGCTGATTACCCGCTGCGGCGGGCCTGAGGATTATTCGAAAATCCAGCGATCGACGTCGCGCTCCCATCCGGGGATCTCATCACCGAACCATAGGCCGATTTCGAAAGCCGCTGTTTCGGCGCCGTCCGATCCGTGCACCAGATTGCGACCGATCTCGATGCCAAAGTCGGCGCGGATGGTGCCGGGCGCTGCGTCGGCGGGGTTGGTGGCGCCCATGGTGTTGCGAGCGACGGTGATGGCGTTGGTTCCTTCCAGCACCATGGCCAGCACCGGGCCAGAGGTGATGTATTCGATGAGCCCGTCGTAGAAGGGGCGTCCTTTGTGCACCGCGTAATGCTTTTCGGCCAGCTCGCGAGAGACATGTACGAATTTCATATCGATGATTTTGAGGCCGCGGCGTTCGAACCGGGTGATGATTTCACCAATGAGACCGCGCTGCACGCCGTCCGGTTTGATCATGACAAATGTGCGTTCCATGTTGATGTTTGACTCCTTGTTTTTTGAATGATGAGGACGTTTGTTTGTTCCATTTTGCCACAATTATCCCCTTTTCACCCAAGTTTCAGGCGGCTCTGAATGCGCTACGATGGCGTCTTCGGCCCGGTAGCGGGACTGTTGGCCAGATGTTCCCAGCGTTCTGATGTATCCCAGGCCGGGAGAGTGGCCTGAGGACGCGGGATTTCTTCAGCCGGGATATCATCGAACCAGCGGATGACGTAGGCGTCGTCCGGATCAAGGCTGCGGGCGATGCGCAGATAGCGCTTCAGAGGGGCCTCCTCATCTTTCAGCAAAACCGCGCAGCGGATGGCAAACCACAGTGATTTCAGGCTGTATGGGAGTCCTTTCAGGATGTGTTGGGCCACACTCAATGACGCCTGCCACTGCTCCAGGTTGAACAGCGCGGTCATCAGGCCCAGGCCTGCGTCCATTCGTTCGGGATGCGCCAGGTATCCGCTTCGATACGCCTCATAAGCCGTCTCCCAGTCTCCAGCCCGGGCGGCCAGATGTCCCTGGGCAATGGCCGATTTGTTTGCCTGCGGTCGGAGCAGGTCGTGGGCGTAAGTTCCCGCCACCTCGGCGTCGGGGTGCATGTCCAATTGGGTGGTTGCATCATGCAGCGCCGCCCACATCTCGCCATCCTCCGGATCGGCGCTCAGCGCCCGTTGCAGCAGATCGGCGCTGTCGGCTGTCAATCCTGCATCCAGCGCCGCCAGCCCCATTTGCTTGTAGGTGGACAGATGGCGGGGAAAGGATTGCAGAATGTGTCGTCCCAATGCGAAGCCGGCCGCATATTGCTTTTCGGCGAATAGTTTTTCCAACTGCTGACTCAGGTCAAAAAGAAGAACGTCGCTCATGGCTCTATCTTACAAGAGCCGGGGATTTCGGGCAAACAGCAGAGCGTAGCGGAGTTGGAGGAGAATAAATGCTCTTGCGTTCGAAAGCCGTCAAGACTTGCGCGACTTTCGGGTGTATGATGGGTTTTCAATGCTACAAGGAGTTTTTTATGGAATTGTTATTCATCTCTGTCGCCTTGATTGCGGCCATTGGACTGCTGGAATTCTTGCAGCATCATTCTGAGTAATGCCGAAATGACCGAAAACGTCTATCTTTTGCGAGATTATGAGGCTGTCGCAGGCGATGCCATCGAAGCTCGGCCTTTCTACGTCAGTGAAGATCTGGTGGCCGTGTTGGTGACCTTGCAGCCCGGCGCCCGCGTGCCCGATCACAGCCACGAGCATCATGATGAGGTTTTCGATGTCATTCGGGGGAGCGGCGTCTTCTTTCTGGAAGATGAGGCCATTGATTTTGGCCCCGGCATGACCATTGTCGTTCCTGCGGGCACGCGGCATGGTCTGTTGGCGGGCGATAAGCCCTGGGTGCTGCGAGAGACGGTTCATCGCCATGTGTACGCCCGCAAGGCTCTCAGGCGAGCGCTGGACAAACGATTGGAAAAGGTGACGGCGCGGATGCGGTGAGCGATTGCGCGCCTGAAAAGAAAAGGGTTTGTTCATTTTCGGTTGAGCTGCGTAGGCCGCCTCCAGTTTGCAGGGCGCTATACCCCGACCTCCGGGAGGTGGGTGCAAAGGCCGTGGAGAAAATTTTCATTCTTGCCTGGCGAAAAGGCGGCAGGCAGCAAATAAGTTCTCACCCACCTCCCGGAGGTCTTGAAAGCGGTCCTGCGTTCGCCAGCCTCGACCTCCAACTCATTTTGGACGCCCCCAAAAGAAAAAGCCCCGGAACCATGGCGGTTGTCGGGGCTTTGCTTTGCAAAATCGTGATTTTTAGTCGCTCTGCTTGTCTTCCAGAGCCTCGGGGTCATCGTTTTTGCCGTTCTTTCCTCGTTTCTTCAGTCCCTTGCGGAAGGAATAGAGGGGCAGCATGATGGCCATGGACGCCTCAGATGCTTTGGTGCGGGCCTGGACCTTCATGCGGAAGGCGGCGGTGCGCATCTCCTGCAATTTGCGCTGAAATGCGTTGTCCACGGGCCAGTTGGTGACCAGAATAGCCTCATCCTCCGGGCTGACTTCCATGGGTTGGAATTGCCAGACCGCGGCGGCGTAGGTCAGGCCGGCGCCAAACGCGATCATCACCACCTTGTCGTTGTCCTTGATGCGGCCATCTTCCAGGGCCTCGACCATGGCCAGGGGCACAGACGCCGCCGAGGTGTTGCCATAGCGGTCCAGGTTGACAATGGTCTTCTCCGCCGGGAAGTTCAAACGGCGCAGGGCGAGATCGATGATGCGTTGATTGGCCTGATGGGGGATCAGTACATCCACATCATCCATGGTCAGTCCCGCCGCAGTGACGACGTCGACGGCCACATCGCTCATAACGCGGGTGGCGAATTTGAAGACCGGGCGGCCTTTCATCTTCAGCTTGTGCTCGTTGTTTTCGATATTTTCGTGGCTGGGATAATTCTTGGTGCCCAGGGCGGGGACGATGAGGGCGTCCCATCCAGCGCCATCGGAACCCATCTTCATGCTGAGCAGGCCGCCGGGCTGCGTGGTGCGGCTGATGATAACTGCACCGGCGCCATCGCCGAAGAGGATGGCGGTGCCTCGGTCTTCCCAATCAATGCCGGCGCTGATGGTCTCTGCGCCGATGATCAGCACATGCTCATAAGCGCCTGTCTGGATGAATTGGGCGGCGGTGTTGAGTCCGTAGACAAAGCCGGAGCAGCCAGCCACCAGGGTCATGGCCGCACATTGTGCGCCTAATTGGTCCTGAATGATGCTGGAGGCGGGAGGCACCAGATAGTCGGGGGTGGAGCTGGCCAGGATGATTAGATCCAGGTCTTCGGCGTTGAGCCCCGCTTTTTCCAGCGCCCGTCTCGAAGCTTCCACCGACATGCTGACGGTGGTTTCCCCTTCCGAAATAATACGGCGTTCCCGAATGCCGGTGCGTGAGACGATCCATTCGTCGTTGGTGTCCATCATCTTTTCCAGATCATGGTTCGTCAGCACGTTTTCGGGCACATACATGCCCCAGCCGGTGATTTTGCTGAAATACTGACTCATAAATTCTTACCTCAGGATAAGTATTGCCCGAAGATAGATGGCTGTACTGAAAAAACCTTCAACACGGAGGCACAGAGCGCACGGAGGAAGAAAAAGGTGAGATTTGGAGAGGAATTTCTCTGTGAACTACCACTATTTTCTCCGTGTCCTCCGTGTCTCCGTGGTGAAATGACCTTTTTGCAGTGAAGCCATAGATGAAAAAAGAAGTGCGGGCGTGCAAAAATAGGGAAAAGCGTTTATTTTCCCCGTGCTATTGTATGGGGTTTTGGATGATTTGCCAAATCGAAAAAAGGTGGCTGTCACTCAATCCGCACCGGCGTGATCAAGCGGCCTGCCGGGACGCAGTCCAGCGCCAGTAGGCAAAAGCGCCCGCCAGTGTCGCAGCCGCTCCCACAACAGCCGCCGAGGCAATCCAGGGTTTGCGCGATCGATGGCTTTCTTTTTGCAGCCCCAACTGCTGCATTGTCTGCTCGCGTTTGGCTTCGTCTGTCAATCGGGCGTGCAGGACGCTTCTGAATTCCGCTTCGGGTTCCACAAGCTGCATGTTTTTCCAGAGCAGATCGATGGTCTTGAACAGACTT
>WGCR01000420.1 GCA_015493675.1 Anaerolineae bacterium | reverse complement strand
GGCCACATCCCGGAGCGCCTCCACATAGACGCCGCCGCCGCCAAACATGAGCATTGGCCCGAATGTGGCGTCGCGACGCATACCGATAATCACCTCGGTTCCGGGCGCTGCCATCTGCTGAATGAGCACGCCCTGCAGGCCCGCCTTGCGCGCCCGCCGCCGCACCCTGGCTTGCAGTTCCCAATACATTTTCCCCACCTGCTCCGCGGGCGCGTTCAGGGCCACGCCGCCGATATCGCTTTTGTGCACGATATCAGGGGAAAGCACCTTGAGCGCGAAAGGTCCGGGATGAGCGCGGGCAAAGGCTTCGGCATCAGATTTGGTGTAGGCCGCGGCCCAGGGCGCCAGAGGAAAATTCACCTGCTCCAACAGGGGATAAAGCTCCGCTTCCCCCACATATTTCTGACCCAGGTCATTTTTATGGCGCAATTCAGCCGCTATTGTCCGGTATAAGTCGGCGTTTGGAAGCGAGAAAGCGGCTGGAGGCGTTTCACTGGCGATTTGCCAGCGGCGGGCGTTGGCAATAGCCCGAGCCGCGTTTTCAGGAAAATCATAAACCGGGATGCGGTGTTGGTGCAGGCGCTGGCGGCTGTCGCCCAGACTCACATCCCCCATGTAACAGGCATAGATGGGTTTGTCTGTGAGCGCCGCGGCCCGGGCCAGGGCGTCGGCCACGCCCGCCGGATCGTTGGCGGTGTTGGGGACCAGGATGACCAGAACGGCGTCATAGGCATCGCTGGCAAGCAAAATCCGGGCAGCCGTCTCATATTCAGGCGAAGAGGCCGCGCCCAGCATGTCGATAGGGTTGAAGAGTTGCGGTGCGGATCCCAGAGCCGCGCGCAGGGCGTCGCGAGTGGCCTCATCCGGCTCGGGCGCCTGCAAACCGTTGCGGGCCAATGCGTCCGCAGCCACGGCTGCAGGCCCGCCGGCATTGGTGAGAATTGCCACGCGACCGCCCGCCGGAGGCTGTTGATAGGCCAGGGCGATGGCTGTATCGAAAAGCTCTTGCACCGAGCTGGCGCGGATCACATCCGACTGCTTGAACGCAGCAGCATAGGCTTCATCGGAGCCGCCGATGCTGGCGGTGTGTGACGCCACCGCCCGCGCGCCTTCCTGGGTTCCGCCCGCCTTCAGGGCCACGACAGGCATTTGGGGCGTCACCTTTCGGGCCGTCGCCATAAAACCGGGGCCATCATGGATGCTTTCGATATAAACGGTAATGACTTTCGTGTGGGGATCATCGGCCAACGCGGCGATGAGATCGGTCTCGGTGACATCTGCGGCATTGCCAAGGCTGGCGAAATAGCTGAGCCCGATGTGCTGCCCCTTGGCCCAATCGATGAGCGCACCGCCCAGCGCACCCGACTGCGACAAAAACGCAATGTCGCCGGCATCGGGAATCTGCTCGATGAAGGTGGTGTTGAGACCGCTGTGGGGATTGAGCACGCCCACGCCGTTGGGGCCCACCAGTCGCATTCCATACTCGGCCGCAATTGCCAAAATCTCCTGCTGCCGGGCCTCGCCCTCGGGCCCGACCTCCGCGAATCCGCCCGAAAGGATGGCCGCGGCGCGAATGCCCCTCTGGCCACAGGCCCGCAGCGCATCGGGAATCGCTGGCGCGGGGATGATGATCACCGCCAGCTCCACCGGATCTGGAACCTGACTGACGTCAGGGTAGGCGGACAGGTTCAAAATTTTATCGGCACGGGGATTAATGGGATAAATCGGGCCCTGGTAACCGCTTTTGATGAGATTGGCGATGACGCCATAGCCCAACTTGCCGGGCGTGGTCGATGCGCCGATGACAGCCACGCCATCGGGCGCGAAGAAAGGGCGAAGAGAGGAAGTCGCGGGCATGGGAAAATTCCTTGTGGAGAAACGAAGGTTGGAGAGCGTCTCAGAGCAGCCGGGGCAACCAGCGGGCCATGATCCAATCGGTCAGCCAGGGGAAAAGGCGGTCGATGAGCCACACCAGCTTGCCAACAGGGCTAAGGACCACGATACGGGGGCGGCGGCGGGCGGCTTTGAGGATGGCCCGGGCCACCTGCTCTGTCGTCTGCGTGCCGGGCGCCCGACGAGGTTTTTTCGGCGTGCTATGCAGGCTGCCGCCCCGTAAAATGCCCTTTTCCGTCAATTGCACGCCGCTGGTGAAGTAAGGACAGACGGTGACAACGCCCACGCCATCAGGCTGCAACTCCACCCACAGTCCCCGATTCCAGGCGTTCATCGCCGCTTTGGAAGCGCTATACGCGGACGAGGTAGGCGTGCCGATGAGACCGGCCACCGATGAAACATTGATGACGACGCCGCTCCGGGCTTTGAGATGAGGCAGCGCCAGCCGGGTGCAAGTAGTTGCGCCAAAGAAGTTGACTGCGAACTGGCGCTCCATATCTCCCGACTGTAGATTTTCGAACAGGCCCGAGACAATCATGCCGGCGTTATTCACCAGGATGTCGATGCCGCCAAAATGCGCTACCGTGCGCTCGATCAAACGCTCACACTGGGCGGGATCACTCACATCGGTGGGGATGGCGATGGCGCGCTCAGGGCCGCCCAGCTCAGCAGCCAGTTGGGCCAAGGCGTCGGCAGAGCGGGCCGCCAACGCCACCCGGGCGCCAGCCCCGGCAAAGGCGATGGCTGTAGCCCGGCCAATGCCGGTGGAGGCTCCGGTGATGATGACGACCAGATCGG
>WGCR01000419.1 GCA_015493675.1 Anaerolineae bacterium | reverse complement strand
GTGTTGATGATATCTATAACGGAACGCCCATTGATTTCAAAAATGGCACTTGGTGTTGGACTATTTTGGTCGGACACTATGATGAAAAAGGTCAGTGGGCAGTCGATTATCGAGCCTCTGATGAAAAACGAAGGTTCACCTACACTCGTCCTAGCGGTTCTCCTGGTACTAATGACGATACTGGGGAGAGTGATGGCCCCCATTGACGGCTTGCGATGGGCCTTTTCGCTGTCTCAATTTTCCATCTCAGGAATGCGCAATCTTTGAATTTCAATGTCTCAAACCACTTTTCGCCAACTCGCTGATAGTTATTGCAGAGGTGTCAAGATGAAAAAACAACATATCCATTTACTTATATTCGTCACATTCATCACCTTTGGTCTGTTTGCAGGAGCCTTCATGACTTTTGCAAATCAATGGCATGATGAAATGCCCCCCATTACAGAATGGATTCAAGCGCCAGCCTTACCCAAGCGGATAGCGGACCCCGCGCTTGTTTACACCAATGGTTTGCTCATTGTTACGGGAGGAAAAGGCGCCAGTAATCAACCTGTCGCTGATGTATGGATCGCTTCATCTGATGAATCTGACACCATTTCAGAATGGAAGGCAAGCATTTATCCACTTCCGCACCCTCTTTATGGTCACGCCGCTGTTGTTGTGGCGGATAACTTGTTTGTCATCGGCGGCTGGGATGGCGGGAGGCGCCGCACCGAAATTTGGAGAGCAAGGATCGGAAGTGCTGACCTGTCAACCAATTGGCAGGTTGTCAGTCATGTCCCGGATGATATAACTTTTTTCGGGGCGACAGTAGTAGAACAGCGGCTTTACCTGTTGGGGGGATGGTCCGGCCAGTCATTGGATAGTATTTATTATGCCTCCATCGACGCAAGCGGGGCCATTGGAGAATGGAAGCGCTGCCCCCAAAAATTGCCTCATCCTTTATATCGATTGGCGGCTTCTTCCAGCAATGGTTACATTTATGTCAGTGGCGGCTATACCAAAGAAACAAACCAGCGCTCAGAAAAAATTTACTATGCACGCGTGCGAGAAAACGGAGAATTGGATTCCTGGCATTCACGGGATATAGCGCCAGCTCGTGAGTATCACCGATCCATAGTTTATGATGATTCGTTGGTTCTACTTGGTGGCAGAGATGGCTCTGGGAAGCCTGTCAGCAAAGTTGAATCGTTTGTCATCTCCCCGGATGGCAGCCTGGGAGATGCACGAAGTGAGCAAGAGCTGCCTGCGCCATTGTATCGCTTCGGCGCAGTTGCTGTGAACAATCATGATACGAAATTCATTGTGATCGCAGGCGGTTTGGGGGCTGGCAATTCGGACTATCGGAAAGATGTGTACCATTCCAATGTTGTAACCCCGACTCCAACCCCGACTCCGACGTCCACGTTGACGCCAACTCCTACAAACACCCCGACTCCTACATCCACCCCAATTTCGACGCCAACGCCATTGCCTCAAATCGATCTTACCTTGATGCAATCGTCTCACATCATCACTGATTCTGCGCCCATTTCTCCCACCTTACAGCTAACCTATACGATAAGTTACCTGGTAACGCGTGAAGAAGAACTTGAGCAGATCACCATCAGCAATGCTGTGCCCTCAAATGTCTTTCTGATCAGAGATTCTATTGTGCCCACCGCAAATATTACAAGTACTGGCAATAGGACTTTTCTAATCTGGCCATTCGACGTCCTTTCCAATACCGTCCCCATGACGTTGAGTTATCAGATTTCGCAGACGATTGGCGATGACTTGCAGATATTCAACGAGGGAGCATCGGCGAGATGGCATTATAGAATCGATAATGCGCATATCATTACAGGCGCTACGCGCTCCTTTCCCTTATCATTCTGGATTAAACCGTCAATATTCTACCTCCCCCTCATAATGCACTAAACCTTCTTTTGTATTTTTGCCACAGTCGCGGGGTGAAGCGTCATATTCTCCCCCTGTAAATCATATTAAGAATAACAGCGCTTACCATCACCCTCATTGGGAGTCATCAGACCTATGGACGAACAAACTATCGCCAAAAAATTGGAGCAAGCTGAAAAATATCGCAAAGAGGCGGAATTCGACGCCGCCGCCGCCATTTATGATGAGCTACTCAAAAAAGTTCCCGGAAACGCCGATGCCCTGAGCGGAAAAAAGGCGCTTCAGGAAGAAAGGCGGCGCCTCAATGAGCTGCTGGCCCGGGCGGAAAAACATCAAAAAGACAATGAGTTCGATAAAGCCATTGTCATTCTGGATAAGGTTCTCAAGCAGTATCCCCATCTGGCGACGGCCTTGCAGGGCAAGCGAGAGGCCCAGGAGCAGAAACGCTTCGACGCCAAGATCAAGGAATTGTTGCAAAAAGCCCAGGAGCATCTGGCGGCCGGCGATTATGACGAGGCCAATATCGCCCTGAATCAGGCGCAGACCATCGGCGCCCAACACTCCATCCTCTATTACCATGGCCAGATCGACCGCCTGCGGGATGAGATCGAATTGCAAAGCGTCAGCCGCCAAAAATTGCAAGAGGCTCTGGCGCAGGCGGAGCAGTTGGAGAAAGAAGGCAAGATCGACGAGGCGCTGAAGGTGCTGAACGAGACGCTGCGCCGCATCGAAGAACATGGCCTGGATATCGGGGATGAGGCCCGGGCCATGCGGGATCGTCTGTTGGGCGATCGCGCCGCGGATGATCTGATGAACGAAGCCATGGCCGCATACGAGCAAAATGATTTCCGGCGGGCGTTTGAAATCATTTCCCAGCTTTATGAAGAAAAGCCCCATGACCGCAAGGTCAAACGAGTGCATGACCTTATCCAGCGGGAATGGGAGACATTCGAAAAAAGACTTGCCGAAGTGCAGGAGGCGCTGGCGGGAGATCGCCTGGATGACGCGGTCGTGTTGTTGCAAGAATTACGAAACCAGGCGCCCAACAATCCCGACTGGAAAGCCCTGTGGCTGAAGGGGTATCGAGAGCATGGCGAGGCCGCTTTTGCCGATGGCCGGCGCCTGCTGGAATCGTATGATTTTCAGGAGGCGACCCAGGCTTTTGGCGTCGCCAAGGATGCTTTTGCCAAAGTGCTGGAGGTGTTCCCCACACATCCTCAGATGCTGGCCGCGGCGCAGGAAGCGGAAGGGTTGCTGGAAGTGAGTCGTTTGCTGGTTCAGGCGCAGCGAGATAAAAACGCCCTGCGCATCCCCGCCGCGCAGGGAGAATTGGAACAAGCAGAGGCCCGGATCAAAGAGGTGCGGGCAGTGCGAGATCGCGATTTTGGCGAAGTGCAATTCGTCATCAACGGCATGATGAGCGAGCTGAATCGGCTGGGCTCCGATATTCGCAAGGCCCAAACCGCACTGAGGGAAGGTCAGGCGGCGCTGGCGGAGCATGAGCCCACCCTGGCCGAGGCGCGTTTTCGCGAGGGCCTGGATATGTTGGGAGACATTCCCCTGGACGATTTGCGGGATGATCTGCTGCGGGGCATGAGGCTTTCGCAACGCATCGTAAAAAAGGCGGAGGCGTTGCTGGAAAAAGCAGACAAGGAAGAGGCGCTGGATAAAAAACTGAAGCTGTTGGAAAAAGCGCAGGAGGAATGGCCGGGCAAGCCAGGTTTGGCCGCGAAGATCGCCGAAACCAGGCTGGCCTTGTGTGAAGAAGCGTCTGCCGCGGGGAACAAAAAACTGGCCGCGCAGCATTGCACTGCTGCCAGCCAGATGGAAGAGGCGCCCGCCAGCATCCGCGAACGAGCGGATGCGATCCTGGAAGAGATCGATTGCGCCAAACGCCTGCAAGGAGCCCGCGCTGAACTGCGCAAGCGACAGGCCGCGGTGCAGGCTGCGGAAGCGCCCTCGGTGGAGATGCACCAACATCTGGCCGATTTGCTGGCCAAGACCCTGAAACTGGCTCAGAAGTGCGGCGCTGATGTGGCGCCGGCGCTGCAAGAAGACCTGGAAAAGAGCAAGCAGGCATTGCAGCGCCTTGAGCAAAGCGCTGTCATCTTCGAGAAATCGAGAAACGCCCAAAAGGCGGGCCAGTGGCAGCAGGCCATCGCTTTTTATGAAGAAGCGTTGCAGAAATTGGGAGATCTGGCAACCCCGGCGCAGCGTGAAGAGCTGGAGACCCTGAAGAAAGCGGGCCAGCAGATATCGGGCGGGATGGAGAAGGCGCGCGAGCTGTTAGAGAACGTGCGCAAAACTTACTCCCAGGCTGCGGATGAGGGTATCCTCAAAGCGCCCTGGCAGGAGATGCTGGATCAGCTAAACCAGGCTGCCACTGCGTTGGAAGCGCTGCGCAGTCAGAAAGCGGGGGCGCTGCCGCCGGAATGGGCAACGCTGCATCGCGATGTCAGCGAGATGCAAAAACTGGTGGAGAAATTGCATCAAATCCAGAAAAAGGCCGCCAGTCAGGATATGGGTGAGGTCATGGAGGCCATTTCCGATTTGCAGGCGTTGGAAAAAGCATGGCCCGATGATGCCATATTACCCGCCCTGTCCGCCTCCTTACAGACAGCCAAGCAAGATCAAATGCAACAGGAGTTGGATGATCTGCTGGCGGAAGCACAGTCGGCGCTTTATGATGGTCGCTTTGTTGATGCCAAGGCCAGGCTGACAAGACTGCGACAACTGGGGGGAAGCAATGTCGATATCCGCCGGAAGGCTGACGAACTGCAACGGCAAGTCGAGTTGTGGAAGCTTTATGAAGATGAGTTAGAGAAGGCAACCACCTTCAGATACCGCAATAGTTTATCAGAAGCGCTAGACAGTTATCAAAAAGCATTTTTGCTTATTGCGAAGCCGAGTAGCGGTCTCCCCAGCGACCTCATCCAACTACTGCACAATCTCTTTGGATTTAAAAGAACAGAGATGCATGAGGATCGGGTGAAAAAAGTGTTCGACAATGTGGTGGCCAAGATATTCGACACTGAATTTTCTGCCCTGCTGGCAACACCGCTCAATAATTGGTTTTCGTTGGCCCAGCGTGACTCTCGCGGCGAGCATATTTCTTCTATGAATGCTCTAAAGCTGTATGATGAGGCATACCGATCTGGCAAGATTGGCCTGCGACAGTTCCCGGATGACGACAAAATCCAAAAAGAACTCGCTCGCGCCAGAGAAATTTTGTCAAATCAACTGGAGGCTTCCATTCAGAAACGCATCGAACAGGCCCGTGCGTTTGCCGATAAGGGAGACTTTCAAACTGCTGTAGAGAAATTACAGGAAATTGAGACGGGAGTCATTGGCAGTCGGAGAACAGAATTCCCTGAACTTATTACAGAGAAAATAAGTTCATTGCTGGCTGAAGCGGATATGGAGTTAGTGGGCATAAGACATCTGGAGTCATTGTCACAGAAACTGAAGCCGTTCGCACAGCAGGCTTATGACGCCTTGGTGAATGATGATTTGGATGCCGCTCGAAAGGCTATCCAGAGTGCTGAGAAAGAGGATACGGAAAAGGAAATCAAACATATCTGGAAAGACCTGGATAACTATCGCTCCCAGATTGAGGAGCGGGCGCAGGAAAAATTGCGCATCGAGGTGCGGCAGGCGCTGGCCGCTATCGAGACCCGCCTGGAGGTCACAGACGATCCCGAAATCGTCAAAACAGAATTGCAAAAGCTGGAAGCGTTGCAGACGGATATCGATAAGCTGCAAGGTGAAAAGGGCGACTCTTTACGAAAACGTTATCAGAAGAATGTAGCGGAAGCCCGAACGCGCCTGAAGAAGCTGGAAGAGCTGGCCGGCATTCGTCAAACCATCGAGAAGGCCGAGACCATCGAGGGAAAATTGAGCGCCTTGCGCCGGGCCCAAAAGATCTTGCGCGGCGCCGAAAGAGAGGAATTCACCCTCGAAATCGAGCGCCTGGAAAAGGAATTACAGGCGCAGAAAACCATCGAAGAAGCCTGGGGAAAGGCTATGGCTGCCATGAGTGCCGGTAATTACCAGGAAGCCCTGGAGCAAATCGATTTGGCCTTTCGTTACGGCAAGCCTGGACCCAGCGTTGACGCCTATCGCTGTGCTGCCGCGGTCGGCAATCGTTTGCAACCATTGGAAGAACAATTGCTGAAGGATGAAGGTGATTTGGAGGCGATTTCCCGCAGCCTTAAGTGGCTAAAAAGAGATGTAGAAAAATGCGCAGACTGCCCGCCAGAGGCAGACGACTGCCAAAAGCGCCCGGCAGACGATATAGAGAAACGCATCGACGATTGGCTGAAAGAAGTCTCCGAGCGCTTGCAAAAAGAAAATCTTTTGGCCACGTTGTTCAATGAAATCGAGCTGGCGCTTTCGGAACAACGCTTCGATGACGCCAGGGCGAAGATGCAGGAAATCATCAATGCGTCTCCCAATGACGCTCGCATTCCCGAACTCAGGAAGCGGATCAATGACATCGAGAAAGCTCACCGCCTGTTGGAGCAGGCAAAGTCAAAATATGCGAGCGGACAGTATGATTCCGCTATCAAGACCGCAGAAGCCGCTCTGAAAGCATATCCAGGATTTTCTGACGCCGAGATTTTGCTAGGGCAGGCAAAAGATGACCGCGAGGCGGGAAATGCGCTTAACCGGGCCAGGCGATATGCAGAGACGCAAAGGTTTGTGGAAGCGCGGGCGGAGCTAACCAAGGCCGCAGAGCTGAAGTCTGATCATCCTCAAATGGATAAAACGCTGGAGATTATCGAGCAAAAAGAGCGGGATTACCTCGACAGGATACTCAGACCCATGCGTCAGCCCCTGCGCAAAAAGGATTTCGCCCGGGCCTGGACATTGTACCAACGCGGTCTCAAAACCTTCGCTTCATCGGGCCTGGATACCAATTTCGAATATCAGGAAGAAATGCAGCGCGTGCAAAGCGAGATACTGACGCAGTGGATCGCAACGGTGACATCAAAGACCGAAAAAGCATTGAAATCCCCTCCAGCTCCAGACAACGTATTGGCCAAACTTTCCAATAATATTCAAGACGTGATGAATTTGGAGGATGTACTGCAGGATCGACAGCGTCGCGATTTGGCTGCGTTGCAAGAGCGAATCGATGTCGTACGCGTTCAGCGCCGTCTGAAAGAGGGCCGGGAGGCTTTGGAAAAAGGAGATATGGACAAAGCCGCCGCCGTCAGTAAGGAATTGGACGAAAAGATCGAGATGTTGACCAACATCCCCCTGATCAATGAGATATTCAAATTCAGTGAAGATGTCGAAGATGCCCGCAATGCCTTGTTGCAAGAAAAGCGCAACCAGACCCTGGCCGAGGTGCGAGCGCTTTTGAGCCAGGCCCAGGGGCTCGATGATTTACGCAAGGCGCTGAAGTCTCTGGACAAAGTAACGCCTTCTGACGCTAAAGATATTGACATCAGCGAGTTGCGGCAGGAGATCGAGCATGAAATGGCGTTATTCGAGACAACGGAAAATGCTCTAAAGAACGCCAAAAGACGCATCCGCAACAACGCCTATGAGCAAGCAAGCTTTGAATTGACCGACATAGAAGTTTCGCATCTTTTGCAAGATCAGGTGACAGCCTGGCGACAAGCTGCACAGAACCTCATCGACGCTGCGAACCAAGAGGATGAAGAGCCCGAAACCGCATTGGCAATTTACTCGAAGGTGGCCGAAACCCTCCCTGAGTTGAAGAATGTCGTGGCCGCAGATATACGCCGCTGCCAGGAGACTCTCTTCGAACAGGCTGTCGAGCAGGTGCAAGCGTGGTTGACGCCAACCGATCCCGATCAAGAAAAGGCGCTGGCATTGCTGGGGCGCATCGCAGAGCGAGGTTGGATGACTGATGAATCTCAGCGCATGGAACATCAGGAGTTGTTGCGGCTGGCCCAGAATTTGCAAGCTCTTGACCAGGCTGTGACAGCGATCAAAAACAATGATCCTGCATCAGGGCTGGCGACGTTGAACCGTGTGCGTGATCAGATCGACGCGCCTGATGTGCTGGATATCGTCGCCGGGTGGCAGGATGTTGCTCATCTGCTTCAGTCCCTGAATGGCGACGATTTGATAGCGGCGCAGCGATACGTTGCTGAGATACCACCGATCTTGCAAGAAAATCCCTTTGTCAGCGACCTTTTCCAGCGTCTGGCAAACCAGCAAAACCTTGTGGCGGAGTTCGACGCCTGGGAGGAGCAGATCACTCAAGGGCTTCTGTCAGCCACCCCAGATTGGGAGCAACTCACTCGGGTAGCGAAAGCTGCCTGGTCGCGGTTGCGCCCGCCGCATCCTCGCGGCCGGCTCCTGGTGGAGCGCGTCAGTCAGGCCTTGCAAGAGGTAATCGCTGATCTGCAAGAGCGAAAAGCGTTTGCAGAACTGCTAACGCCCCTGTCGCACTTGCGAACGCTCCCGGAACAGGAGGAAAAGGCGGAACAATTGCGTGACGATGCTCTGGCTGCTTATCACGCTGCGTTTACAAAAGAGTTGGATGCTGCAGAAAAAGACATCAAGCAGGATGATCTTGCCCGCGGCCAGGCGCACCTGGAGAATGCGCAACGCTTGCTGTTGCCAGCAGATAGCTTCTTTGTCGCCTCCAATGAAGACAATCCATTCCGCTCTCGTCTGGCAGAACTTTCGGCGCAGTTGACGCAGCGGGAAGAGGATTTGCAAGAGGTGCAGGCGTTGGTGGCGAAGGCCCAGGCGGCATTAAAAGAGAACGACTATGAACAGGCGACGGACCACGCACTGAACGCTGTATCTCTGGCGCCCAATTATCGATTGGTTACCGATTTTATCGCTACATTACTGAAACGATTGGATGGACTGACCAGGGCTGCGCGGACGGCTGACCGTTTGACAGAAGCTCTTTCTTACACAGATTTGATGCTGCGCCTGAGCAATGATGAGGCCTACGTCCGTCTGCGGCGGCAGCTCTTGGAAGAGCAAAAACAGAAGTCCACAGCCCTGGCCAGGCAAGCATCAGAGGCTCTGGCCATCTTCGACCTGAATGGCGCCCAGAAGGCGATCAAAAAAGGAAAGCTGGTGGATGCTGTCGACACCAGGTTCGACTCACTGAATCAGCGATTGTCGCGGGCTAAGGAAGTCTCCAAACAACTCCGCACTCTGATGATCGAGGGATGGGAGCATCTTCATAATCGATCCTTTGAAAGAGCGCTGCAATCCTTTGACAGGACTGCCGATCTCACGCCCGATTTCACCGAGCCGGCCAGTTGGCGCAACTATGTGGCAAACCTGATCGACGGCGTAAAAATGGCCGAGCAGGAATCTCGTTATCTGAAACCGGCGTCCATCAAATTCGATGAAGCCGCCAACGCCTTGCGCTGGCATCAAAGCCAGCCCCTTTCCCCCTTGTGGGGCAAGCGGCTGGAACAGGAACGCCGCACGGCCATCTACTACGCCATGCGTCTGGCGCAGGAAATGCGAGAGATGGATGAACTATGGCGGAAGACCGATCAACTGGCTCATGCGGAAGCCTATGAAGAGTCTTTGCAATTGTTAGAGCAGCTCCAAAATCGTAAAGCCCGCTTCCCCGATATGATTCACACCGCCATGAAGCCTCCGTCAGGATTCGATCCTACCATCAAAGGCGCTTATACGCCTCTCTCCTCGGGCGGGGGTACTTCCTCCGTCCCAGACTCATCAGGTTGGAGCAGGACGCAGAGCGTCCCCCACAAAACCACTCCCCCGGCGGCAGATAACGATGCAGGGGCGGATGATGGACACAAACCTCAAAAAGCAGTCCCGAAGCC
>WGCR01000418.1 GCA_015493675.1 Anaerolineae bacterium | reverse complement strand
GGTCTGCAATTCCTCGGGCGGTGGTGCTGCCAGAGGGCTGCGAGGTGTAGAGGGCCTACGAAAGAGCCTACCCGCAAACTTTGCTATTTTATCAGAATTGAGGGGATTTGCCAAATATCTGAGTGTTAATAAGGGAAGGAACAGAGGCGTCCGCTGCCGCCTTTTATCAGATTTTGAGGATGGATTTGGTGACGCTTTCAGGCACCGGCGCGTAGTGGTCGAACTCCATGCTGAAGGTGCCGCGGCCCTGGGTGACAGAGCGCAGACGGGTGGCGTAGCCAAACATTTCAGCCAGGGGCACTTGCGCCCGCACCGACTGCATGCCATGGGAATGGGGCTCCAGGCCTTCGATCTGCCCGCGGCGGCTGTTGATATCGCCGATGACATCGCCCAGAAATTCTTCAGGCGTCAGGACTTCCACCTTCATCACCGGCTCCAGCAGGATGGGGCGGGCTTTGGGGATGCCCTCGCGCACGGCCAGCGAACCGGCAATGCGGAAGGCCATTTCAGAGGAGTCCACTTCGTGGTAGGAGCCGTCGTAAAGCGTCGCCTTCACATCCACAATGGGATAGCCGGCAATAACGCCGCCTTCCAGCGCGTCCTGAATGCCTTCCTTGACAGGACGGATGTATTCCCGCGGAATCACACCGCCCACGGTGGCGTCTTCGAACACATAACCGCTGCCCGGGTCCAGAGGCTCAAAACGCACTTTGACATGCCCGAACTGACCGCGGCCGCCGCTCTGACGCACGAACCGTCCCTCGGCCTGCACGGGCCGGGTGATCGTCTCGCGATAGGCGACTTGCGGACGCCCGACATTGGCGTGAACCTTGAACTCGCGAATCATGCGATCCACCAGCACTTCCAGATGCAACTCGCCCATGCCTGAAATAATCGTCTGCCCGGTCTGATCATCCACCCGCACCCGGAAGGTGGGGTCTTCATCCGCCAGACGGCGCAAGGCTTCGCCCAATTTATCCTGATCCGCCTTGGACTTGGGCTCGATGGCCACACTGATGACGGGCTCGGGGAAGCTGATAGATTCCAGAACGATGGGATTAGAAGGATCGCAGAGGGTTTCGCCTGTAAAGGACTGCTTGAGGCCGATGATGGCGGCAATGTCGCCAGCGCCGATCTCTTTCACTTCCTCACGTTTTTCGGCGTAGATGCGCATCAGACGCCCGATGCGCTCTCGCTTGCCCTTGGTCACATTGAGCAAGGTCTTGCCGCTCTCGACGACGCCGGAATACACCCGGATGTAAGCCAATCGGCCCACATAGGGATCGGTCACAATTTTGAACACCAGAGCCGTGGTCGGCTCATCGAAGGAAGCGCTGCGAGTGACAATCTCATCCGTGCGGGGATCGATGCCGGAGATGGCCGGGCGCTCCAGAGGCGAAGGCAGATAATCGGTCACTGCATCCAGCAATGGCTGCACGCCCTTGTTTTTGAGCGCTGTGCCAGCTAGGACAGGCACCAGATCATTGCGCAGCGCCGCGCCCCGCAGGGCCTGACGCAATTCAGCGGCGCTGATGGTCTCGCCTTCCAGATACTTGATGGTCAAGTCGTCATCGGTCTCGGCGATGGCCTCCAGCAGATGCTCATGGCCCATTTCGGCCTCTTCCCGCAAGTCTTTAGGGATATCGATCTGCTCGGGCTTGGCGCCCAGCTCATCGGTGTAAACCCAGGCAGTCATCTCGATGAGATCGACGATGCCCTGGAAATCCGACTCAGCGCCGATGGGCAACTGAATGGGCAGGGGATTGGCCCCCAGCCGGTCACGGATCATCTGCACCGTGCGATCGAAATCTGCGCCGGTGCGATCCATCTTGTTGACAAAACAAATACGGGGCACGCTATAACGGTCAGCCTGACGCCACACGGTCTCCGATTGGGGCTCCACGCCTGCGACGGCGTCAAAAACCACCACGCCGCCATCCAGCACGCGCAGACTGCGCTGCACCTCGGCGGTGAAGTCGATATGGCCCGGCGTGTCGATCAGATTGATCTGATACCCCTTCCAATCAGCGGTAATGGCCGCAGACTGAATGGTGATGCCGCGCTCGCGTTCCTGCTCCATGAAGTCGGTCACAGTCGTGCCTTCGTCTACGTTGCCGAGACGATAGGTTTTACCGGCATAATAGAGCACGCGCTCGGTGGTGGTAGTTTTACCGGCGTCAATATGGGCGATGATGCCGATGTTTCGGATTTTTTCTAAGTTACGATTGACAGTCATAGTTCACATCACAAAGGTGCGACGCACCTCTCTCAAGGCCTGGTGAGCCAGAGTGGGCGTCAGTGAAAAAATAAGAGTGGAGACCAGAAGAACGTTGGCTCCAGGTGCGCTGCACCTCAGTTATCCGCTTACCAGCGATAATGTGCAAAAGCGCGGTTGGCCTCTGCCATTTTGTGGGTCTCGTCCCGCTTGCGGATGGTGGCGCCCTGGTTGTTGGCGGCGTCCATCAGTTCACCGGCCAGCTTCTCGGCCATGGATTTGCCATTGCGCTTGCGGGCGAACATGATCAGCCAGCGCTGAGCCAAAGCTTCGCGACGCCCGGCGCGCACTTCCACCGGAACCTGGTAGGTGGCGCCACCGACACGGCGGGGCTTGACTTCGATCTGGGGCATGGCGTTGGACATGGCCTGCTCGAAGACTTCCACCGGGTCCTTCTTGGAGCGCTGTTCGATGAGTGCGAAAGCGTCATACATCACGCGCTGGGCCGTGCTCTTCTTGCCGCCGCGCATGAGGCGATTGATGAAGCGGGCGATGGTCTTGTTGTTATACTTGGGGTCGGGAGTCACTTCCCGACGTTCCGGACGGTAACGACGAGGCATAATCGTCTCCTGGAGAGGATTGGAGATAAAAGATTAGGAATAATCCGAGGCAACGGTGCATCATGCACGATCCCCAGACACACTGCAAGATGCGGGCTGGAAGGCACGTTCGGCGCTCTTTCGAGCATTCACCCAGAGGTGCCCTTCAACCTGCATCTCGCAAAATTTCGATTTCATGGCAGCCTGCGCATGGGGCCCGGGAGCCCGACGCAAGCTTTTGACAATCGGCCGGAGCCGAAGAAAAAATGCTTTTGTATTCGACTTACTTCTTGCTGCGCTTGGCGCCGTATTTGCTGCGACTGCGACCACGTCCCTGCACGCCCGAGGCGTCGAGAGCGCCGCGCACGATGTGATAACGCACGCCAGGCAGATCGCGCACACGACCGCCGCGCACCAGCACCACCGAGTGCTCCTGAAGATTATGGCCTTCGCCAGGAATGTAGGCGGTCACCTCGATGCCATTGGTCAGACGCACACGGGCGATCTTGCGCATGGCGGAATTAGGCTTCTTGGGCGTGGTGGTGCGAACAACGGTGCAAACGCCCCGGCGGAAGGGATTGCCCTTGGGCATTCGTTTGCTCTTGCCGGTGAGCGCATTGTGGCTATACAGCAGAGCGGGCGCTTTCTTCTTTTTCTTGACGGGCTTGCGCCCTTTTCGCACGAGCTGATTGATGGTGGGCAACGTCTTACTCCTGACTTCTGTGAATAGGATATAGAGGTTTGATGCCGAAGTCGGCTGAATTGTTTCGATAAGAGGCTAACAAAAGCCCGATAGCACACATAAGCCGGGCCAAACGGCCCGACCAGCGACTAGCTATCATACACGAAAGTAATAAAACGGTCAAATCTGGCAGGAAGGTTTTACATGATCTCCGGCGTTTTATCAAAGCCCGCCAGGAAGCTCCCGACGGGCTTTGATTGCTTGTTGACAGGACTACTCGTTCAGAAG
>WGCR01000417.1 GCA_015493675.1 Anaerolineae bacterium | reverse complement strand
GCCCTGTTCACCGATCCCGCCTATCTGGCGCTCACTCGCCACGTGCGGTCTCACATCGATCGCCTCGTCATCCCCCGATCTGCATCATGACATCTCATCCCGACGCCATTCGCGTCGAAGGCCTCGCCAAGACCTATCCCGGCAAGCCGCCCGTTCAGGCCCTGCATCCTGTCAGCTTCGCTGTGGGGGCCGGAGAGATGGCTGTGGTGCTGGGGCCCAACGGCGCCGGCAAGACCACCCTCTTCAAAATCCTGGCAACGCTGCTGCGCCCCGATGCGGGCGAGGCGCGGGTGGCAGGTCACTCCCTGGCCGAAAGCAGGGCCGTGCGGGCCCGCATCGGCGTCATCACCGATCCCGATCGCAGTTTTTTCTGGCGGCTGAATGGCCGGGAGAACCTGCGTTTTTTCGCCGCGGCTTACGATCTGCGCGGGTCTGCTTTCGAGCAGCGGCTGGATGAGCTGGTCGAGGCCCTGGGCCTGGGCGAATTCATCACCCGCCGCGTGGGCAGCCTTTCCAGCGGCCAGCGAGGACGCCTGGCTCTGGCCCGGGCCTTGTGTCATCGCCCCACCGTGTTGCTGTTGGATGAACCCACCCGCAGCCTGGACCCGGCCGCAGCGGGCGCTTTCATGCAATTGCTAGGGGATTATTTGCAGCAGCAGCCCCAGGCCAGCATCTTGCTTTCCACCCATCGTTTGGGAGCCGTAGCGCCTTTTGTGAGGCGGGCGTTGATCCTGGCGCAGGGGCGCTTGCTGGCCGACGGCCCGCCCGAACAGCTGATCCAGCAGGCGGGCCTGCCCGAAACCGCCACCCGCACCGAGGCGCTGGCCCAGCTTTACGCTCATTACACCGGCACGGAGACGCAATATGGCCGCTAACAACTGGGGGCCCATGCTGTGGATGACCTTTCGCCGGGATGTGCGGATTGCGTTGACCTATCGTCTGGCCTTTGTGCTGCGTTTTCTCAGCACGCTGTTTCAGGTCGTTGTCTTCTATTTTATCAGCAAGCTGGTGACTGGCTCGCCCGCGGGCCTGGAACGCTATGGCGGCGATTATTTCGCTTATGCCCTCATCGGATTGGCCTTCCTGCGCCTGTTCAACATCAGCCTGACCGGCTATGCCAACGCCATTACCGAGGCTCAGCAAATGGGCACGCTGGAGGCTCAGGCGCTGTTGCCTACGCCGTTGCAAATCCTGATTTTTGGCGCCAATCTGTGGCCCTATCTTTATGCTTTTGGCGAAACGATTGTGTATCTGCTTTTGGGGCTGGCGTTGGGAGCGCCGTTAGCGGGCGCCAATGTGTCAGGAGCTGTGGTGGTGGCGCTGCTGGCCAGCGTTGCCATCAGCGGTTTGGGACTCATGGGGGCTTCGGTGATCCTGGTGTTCAAGCGGGGAAACGCGGTGTCGTGGGTGGTGGAGGCGGCTGCCGGTCTCTTGGCGGGCACCTACTTCCCGCCCGAATTGCTGCCCGGCCCCTTGCAAAAACTTTCTTATCTTTTGCCGCACACTTTTGCGCTGGCCGGTCTGCGGCAAGCGCTGCTTACGGGTGCATCTTTCGCCCAACTCATGCCCTCCCTGCTGGCCTTGCTGGCCTTTGCCCTGGTGTTAGTGCCGGCCGGTGTGCTCAGCTTGCAATGGGCGCTACGCCGGGCCCAAATCAAAGGAAATCTGGCGCAGTATTGAGGGCCAAAGTGACAGTCACGCCGCGCTGGCCATGATGCGGCTGTTGCGATTATTCAGGTTCGTGGCATTTATTGTGGCGTGACTGTCACTTTTAGCGCCATACTGACAAGGAGACGTTATCCTCATGCGATATCTCAACATCTTGCTGAGCACATTGTTGGCCCTGGCCTGGGGATGGGGCGTTGTCGCCGACGTGCAAGCATCCGGCCCGCCCCCTGGCCGCGCCGACGACGATGTCCGTATCATCCAGTGGGCGGGACGGGCCTGGCGCGTGCGGGCCTGGCCCGGCGGTCCCGGCCCCAACGACTGGTGCGACACGCCCGACTGTGTGTGGGTGGATGGGAGCGGTGCGCTTCATCTCACTATTCGTCATATCAATGGAAAATGGTATGCTTCCGAAGTCAGTACTGTGGATTTCACTAATTTGGGCGAACACCGCTTTTATGTCGAAGGCGCCATCGATCAATTGGCCCCCGACGTGGTTCTGGGCCTGTTTCTCTATTCCAATATCCAGGATGATGATGTCGAGGAACTGGACGTGGAGTTTTCGCTGTGGGGCGATACGGACCCGGACGCAGATGAGGGCTGGTACACCACCTGGTCCCAGAACGACATCGGGGATCAATACAGCTTCGATGTGGCTCTGGAGGACGCTTATTCCACCCACGCCATCGACTGGCAGACCAACGAGGTGGATTTCGAGAGCTTGCAGGGTTTTCACGCGCAGGCGCCCGATCCCAGCGCCATCATCGCCCAATGGCAAACGACCACGCCCGCGGTCATCCCGGCGCCAGAGGATGAGATGCGCATCCACATCAATCTGTGGCTGATGAATGGTTGGCCGCCCACCGATGGTCAGGAAGTGGAAATCGTCATTCACGATCTGGACGCGCCGCCTGAAATCCCCAAGAATGTCCAGGCCGGCGACGGCCTTTCCTCGGCGCAGGTGCAGATTACCTGGGATGCGGTGGCCACGGCCGACTCCTACAAAGTTTTTCGGGCAGAGACCCCGACCGGGACGAAGACGTTGCTGGGAACCACTGTCAGCGCGACGTTCGATGATGGAACGGCCACGCCGGATCACACTTACACTTATTGGGTGACCGGGCTCAACGATCAGGGCGAGAGTTTGTTCAGCGTCAGTGATGAGGGACGCCGGGCCATCCCCATGCAGGTTTCCGCCCTGTTGAGCAATGCGACCGATGTCGACTTGCAGTGGACGCATCAGGACGCAGCCTGCGACTATTCGATTCATCGGGATGCTGCGCCTTATTTCCTCCCATCCTCAGAGACCCTGGCTGATACGCTCTCCGCCCCGGCTTCTTCCTATTCTTTTCCCGGCGATGCGGGCCAGCCCGGGCAAAACCACTACTATCTCGTGCAGGCTACGGGCTGTGAAAGCGGACTGCCCAGCGATTCAAATCGCACTGGCGAGTTCGACTTCGCTCTGACGCCGGGAAACTGATGTCTCCTGGCCGGATGCCGCCCGCCCGCGCATCATGCGCCCGCGGGCGGCCTTTTCGTTTTGTCATGCGCATCCTCTCATGCGTCCGGCATCGAGCGGGGTTCAAAAATGTCTCGTTGACGCATTCGCTGCGTTTTACTTCTCCTTTTGCGCCTTGTTGACTTTGCGTGAGATCAGTTTTTTTGTTCCGGCTTGTCCGGTTTAGGTGAATTGGAGGACGAACCACATTGACGGGCGCCCGGAGTGTTATCCCAATTTGACAAAACTTGCTATAATCTCAAAGAGAATCGTCTTTGTAACTATACACCTACCCTTTCATAACGAGGCAAAAACCACAAAGACACGAAGGCACAAAGACACGAAGGGAAAAATAGAAGGTTTTCTTCGTGTCTTCTCAAACCTTCGCGCCTTCATGGCAAAGCGTTGTGTGGGATACCTGTATAGTTACTCGTCTTTTTCCATAAACTCCGAGCTCAAACGAGAAACAATCATGGCATTACTCGATATCATCAAAATTGGCGACGAACGGCTGCGAAGAAAAAGCCGCCCTATCCGCCGTTTCGATAAAAAGCTGAAAAAATTCGCCGAAGACATGGTGGAGACCATGCGCCAGGCTGATGGCGTGGGCCTGGCCGCGCCCCAGGTTGGCGTCAACGAGCGACTCATCGTGGTAGAGATGCCCGAAGAGATGGAGGATGATCCCCAGGCGGGCAAGCTGTTTGTGGTGGTCAATCCCGAGATCGTGCGGGCCAAAGGCGAGAAGGAGCCAGGCGATGAGGGATGCCTTTCCATCCCGGGCTATATCGGCGAAGTGATGCGCTATCCCATCATCACGGTTAAGGGACAGGACATCAACGGCAAGGACGTCCGCATCAAGGCCTATGATTTTCTGGCCCGCGTTTTTCAGCATGAAATTGATCATGTAAACGGCATCCTCTTCATCGATCATATCCAGGACCCCGAAAAATTACGGCGCATCGTTCATGATCCTGAAACGGACGAATGGCGCGAAGAACCTGCCGCAGCCCTGGTTGGCTAATCATCGATTGGATGCAGGATAGCGCCCTTGATTTCTGATGACGGCTCACAGAATACTGAATATTGACCTCCCCCCTGGCGTCCAGCGCCAGGGTTTTTATCCTCCGCTCTGATGGAACAAACCAGATATCACACCAACTGGCTGCTCATTGGCCTGATATTCCTGCTGGCCGCCATGCTGCTGGCGCCTGTGGGGCGCTGGCTGGCAGGCGAGTGGTGGAGCAATGATTATTACAGCCACGGCGTACTGGTGCCCCTGGTTTCCGGTTTCTTCGCCTGGCGCATCATTCCCCGGCTAACGCGCAGGCCCGACAACAGCGGTTTGTGGCTCGTAGCATTGGCGACGCTGGCCTATGTCGGAGCATTTTATCAGCGGGCTTTCCACGTCGCCGCCCTGGCCATGATCCTGATGCTGGCTGGCGCGGTCTGGACCTATTGGGGATGGTCGGGGCTAAAAAAGATGGCCTTTTCCCTGGCTTTCCTCATCTTCATGATTCCATTTCCCTTTGTGGAGGCCAGCAGTCTGCCCCTGAGCCTGCTCACAGGACAGATCGCCACCCGCATCATGCAATTTGCGGGCCTGGATGTGACGGTGCAAGGTGCAGCAGTGACCCTGCCCAACGCCAATCTTGTGGTGGGCGCCCAGTGCTCGGGCGTGCGCTCCATCATCACGCTGTTCGCCCTGGCCGCGGTTTTCGCTTACATCGTGCAGGGAAACTTGCTACGCAAGGCGCTCCTTTTTTTGTCTGTCATCCCCATCGCCGTTTTAGGCAACATCTTTCGCGTAAGCTCTTTGCTGTGGGTGGCCGATCAATGGGGCGTAGAAGCCGGATTTACCTACTATCATGATTATTCCGGTTTCGTTTTCTTTGCCATATCTTTTGCCCTCCTCATTCTCCTGGCTCAACTTCTCGGATGCAGCAAGATTCGAAACGATCTTTGATGATGATCGCCATTCTGGCGGTAGCGCTCCTGGCTATGGCCGGGCTATATGGTCGCGATTTCCTGCAAAGCAAAGTGCTGGGGCAGGAACAGGGCTATACCTTCGTGACAGACATCGATCGCTGGCGCAAGACGAGTCGTGAGCGACTGGTACAGGCCCGTTACGATTTCAGTCTGGGGCCGCAACTCCACGATATCCCCTTTCAGATCGGCGAATGGTCGGGCGAGGATATGCCGCAGGACAACGTTGAGGTGCAGATTTTGCTGGAGCCCGAGGAGTATGTCTATCGCCGCTATCGCAATGCGGATGGCAAAATCATCTGGCTGAGCATCATCGGCAGCCGTCAGGCCAAATCCTTCCATCCCCCACAAATCTGCTACGACGCCGCAGGCTGGAGCACCCAGGTCACATCCGAGGAAATCCCCTTGCGAAAAGGATCGATTTACGCCATGAAGGTGGGAGCGGAGAAGGATGCCTGGACGCACATTGTCCTCTATTTCTTCCTCTATCCCGATTATCTACGGGACCAGAGCAAGGGCGTCGTCTTATTCAAGGTGACCGCTCCCCTGGGCGACTCTGAAGCATCGACACTGGCGCTGGAGAAAAACTTTATCAGGGAATTCTTTATTGACGCTCGGTAGCATTTGTAACAACTTTGTCTAAACGTGTATCATATTCTCTCAATCCATATTCATTGTATCCGGCTAGAGATAGCTGAAACGGCCTATGAGTAACACAGAAAATGCAACCTCGCCGTCATCTGATGTGGCGCCAGCGCCTGAGATCGAAGAAATTCAGGAGCGACAGCTATTGCCGAACTTCGGTGGATTGAGGCTCATTTATATCGTTTACGCCTTTTTTGGGGTGCTGTTGGCGCTGACGGCTGCATTTATCATTTATAAACCCATCAAGGTGCTGCCACGCGTGCGTCTGGCTCCTGGCTTTATCCTCACCAATCAGGATGGGGAAAGTATGAATAACGAACAATTCCGGGGAAAATTGACGCTCTACAATTTCACATACACCCGCTGCCAGCCGCCGGAGTGTAAACAACTCGACAGCATCATGAAAGAAGTGCAGAATCGCGTCAGCGAAGTGGAAACCTACGATCTGCCCGTGGAATTCGTCACCATTACCTTCGATCCCGAACATGACACCCCCGAGGTGATGAAAGCATACGCCGAGGAGATCGGTGCAGACACCAGCGCCTGGCATTTTCTCACCAGCGATGATCCCCAACAGATTCGCCGTGTGGTTGGCACCGGATTTCAGGTCTACTACAAAGAAAACGGCCCCGGCGATTTCGAATTCATTCCGACCATGATCCTGGTGGATGGCTGGGGCATCGTGCGCGGCATTTACAATGGCCGCATCTACGGGGCCGATCCGGATCGTATTCTCAGCCATCTCAATGTGGTTGCCAGCGAGGCCGCTTTCAGCAAAGGCGCCAATCGTGCGGGCTACGAAGCCGCGCATCTCTTTCTCTGCTTTGCAGATTGATCTGTCTTTTCACCCCCGCGCTTTCCTCATCCTCATTTATCGGAGCATATCGGCATGAGCAAAAAAGTCAAGTGGATTATCGGCATCGGAGCAGTCGCCATCCTTTTGTTTGGGATCGCCTACCTGCTGGGAACGATGTTACGCCCCTACTCCTATCACGGCAATGTCATGCAATCCACCGAGCCGCCTGGTGATTTCACCCTCACCGACCACAACGGCAATCGCATGCACCTTTCCGACTATGAGGGCAAATGGGTCATTTTGTATTATGGCTACACTTTCTGTCCCGATGTGTGTCCCACGACCATGATGCAGTTAGGCCGAATGATGCCCCTCCTGGGGAAAAAAGCCAAAGATGTACAGGTTTTTATGATCTCGGTAGACCCGCAGCGGGACACGCCCGAACGTCTGAAAGAGTACGTCACTTATTTTCACCCCGACTTCATTGGTCTCACCGGCACGCCCGAAGAAGTCGCCGATGCAGCCGCGCCTTTTGGCATTTATTATAAAAAGAAGGAGGTGGAGGGCGCCAGCGGCTATCTCATGGATCACACTGCCAGCGTAACCATCCTGGATCCCGATGGCCGGGTGCGGCTAATCTGGCCCTATGGCGTCACCGCTGAAGAGATGGCGGAAGACATGAAGCATCTCATGCGCTGAATAGAACGCCCGCCGGGTTTCCGACGGGCGTTTTTATGT
>WGCR01000416.1 GCA_015493675.1 Anaerolineae bacterium | reverse complement strand
GTCGTAATCAGATCAGGACGTTTACTGATGAGCAACTTGAAGCGTTTGACGAAATCTCGATAAGCGGCGTTCATGGAGCAATTAATCGCTGTTGAGTTCTTCCTGGTTGAACTCGAAAAAGCGTTCGGCCAGTTGGATCATCTGCTCGGGCGTGGCCAGCAGATGCCAGTCGATGACGTCGCACACCTGCGTGTCCATCAGGCCCGCCACCGGCCGCAGCCAACTGGTGATGTAGCCGTTGATGGCCGGGTAGTCATTGGAGAACAAAAGCATGTTCAGGTCGGCGTCATAGCCGTGATAGGTGCGCAGCAGCCACACCGGATTGACGGCGGGATGCCGGGGCAGCGCCCAAATCCGGTCGAACGCATCGTGATCGTAGCCGGGCGTGAGCTTGATGCGCACTGTGGCCGCGTGCAGTTTGCCTTTGGCGGCCAGGGGAATCTCCATCAGCCGGTTGATGTCGGCCCGCCCGCCAAAGGAAAGCACGGCCCGAGTGCCGATGACGCCCTTCGCGTCCCGCAGCACGTCGATGAGAAAATCATCCAGTCGGGTGAGATCATGCACCATGCACACTACCCGCAGATCGGCCCGGGAGCGCAACCAGTTCACCCACAGGGGCGTTACGCAAGGCCCGGAAAACGCGTGCAAACGGGCCAACACTTCCTCGCGGGCCAGCTCATCCTGCCCGCTGCGGATATCCGCGTCGATAATGGCGATGGTGTTATTGGGTGACATGAAAAACAGCCTCGCTTGGCGACAAATCTCGCGCCGGAGTGTTGGCGATGCAAAGGAGAAAAGATAGCGTATGTCATTATACCACGTCAGTGGGCGGGACGGTGGTTGAGATAACGCGGATGGCTCCGGCTGCTATCAGCGCCCGATGCACCCGATCCGCATTCTCCTCCTCCACCAATGCGATCATGTTGCCGCCGCGTCCGCCGCCACTGAGTTTGGCCCCCAGCGCGCCCGCGGCTCGCGCTGCCCGAATCAGATCATCCAGCTCGGGCGAAGAAACGCCCATCTCGGCCAAAACGCGCTGATTCTCATCCATCAGCGGCCCCAGTGCCCGGATGTCGCCGCGTTCGATCGCGACCCGGGCCTGGTCCGCAATCGCCCCCGCGGCGTCGAACAGGGCCTCATAGCGGGATTTATCCTGCTTCCAGGCCCTGTTTACATCCCCCACCGCCACCCTGGTGGGGCTGGCGACGCCCGTATCTGCGATCACGAAATGCACAGGTCGCGCCACGGCAAAAGGCCGGGGAGCCTGACCCCGCACATACCACACCGGCTGCTCATACACCACCACCGTATTATCGATGCCGCTGGGCGCGCCGTGGTGAATCTTCTCCACCTCATACACCAGCGCCGAAATCGCCGCATTATCCAGCTCCGCCCCGAACCCGGCCAGCATGGCCCGCACAATGGCCGCCGAAATCGCCGCGCCGCTGCCCAGGCCCGCGGCGATGGGAATCTCCGACGTCACGCGGATGCGCCAGGGCGGCAGCGGACGCTTCAGCGCCTCGCAGGTCAGCCGCACAATGTGCGCGAAAGGATCATCGGCGGGCGCATCGGCTGCGACCACGCGGCGGGCCAGATCCACCGCCTCCACCACGCAGGCCGCAGCGGGCCACACCTCGGCCCGGGCGTGCACCTGCTGCACGGGCGCAGCGATGGCCGGGCGGCCATACACCACCGCATGTTCGCCAAAAAGGATAATCTTGCCGGGAGCCTGACCTCGGGCCAGGGGACGATTGACTTGAGAAGACATGGGAAAATTCCGGTTGATGAGTTAGACGTAGCTGTCATCCTCGCGATGAAACTTCCTTCATTTTATCCCAAAACGCCCGATTTCTCCATGACAGTTTGATCATCATGCCGCAAAAACCCTTGACGAAGTCAAAAGAGGCTGTTATGTTGGAAGAAACTGATCGAATGGAGAGCATTGCATCCCATTTCACCCCCCACCTCTCGATAATTGATCGACTTATGAGCCACAACCGCCATTTCACCCGCAAACTCCTCATCCTCCCCCTCCTCATGCTCCTTTTTGCGCCCTGGCTGGCCAAAATGGCCGACGCCACGCCCGCGGCCGCGCCCCGCGCCCAGAGCACAGGATGGCATCGCGTCTGGCGCGGAGAGGGCTATCTCTATGATCTCGTTGCATTCGATGCCATGAACGCCGTGGGCGTCGGTTCTGACGGCCTGATTCTCAGCACTGACAACAGCGGCGACACATGGCACTATCAGTCTCCTTATCCCGATGTGGATTTGAACAGCATCACGGCCTCGGGCCTGAATGTGTGGATTACGGGAGAGAACGGCGTCATTCTCTATTCCGATGACGCGGGTTCGCACTGGCGCAAGCTGAGTGAGTCTTCGGGAGAACTGCTACATGCCGTCTTCTTTTATAATAACAGCCGCGGCTGGATCGTGGGCGAGAACGGCCTGATCCGCATCAGCGAGGATGGCGGCGCCACCTGGAGCGATCAGAGCAGCGGCGTCAGCAGCGCACTGCGGGCTGTCGCATTCAGCAGCGATGGGGAACATGGCGTTGTTACGGGCGATGGCGGCGTCATCCTCGTTACGGCGGATCATGGTCAGACCTGGACGCGGAAAACCGGCATCACCACAGCAAATTTGTATGATGCGACCATGTCCGGTTCCAAAATCTGGGCGGTGGGAGCCAACGACACGCTGATCATGAGTGATGATAACGGCGAAAGCTGGCAAGTGAAACAGACCGGTGCAGGATCGGACCTGCACAGCATCGGTTTTGCGCCCGGACAGACCAATATCGGCTGGGTCGCGGGCCTGGATGGAGCTCTTGCCAAAACATCCAACGGCGGTGGCGCATGGCAGATCGTATCGGGTGTGGATGGCAGTGAAATAGCGGGCCATGATCTGTTTGCCGTGGCTGCGGGCAGCGCCTCGAAGGCGTGGACGGGCGGCAGCGTCATCACCAGCAATGACGGCAACTGGGGTGGCCCGGTGAATCCCCACAGTTGGTTCATTTGGCAGAGCGATAACGGCGCGACGTGGCGGCACAACATCGGCGGACATTATCCCCGCTGGTTCGATGTTGCGGCGGCTTCGGAGGATGTGGCGTATGCCGTCGGCGACCATCTGGATGTGCTCAAGACTGACGACGGCGGCTATTCCTGGCGGGAGCTTTATCACGAGACGCGATCGGACCCGGATACTGGCGGCGATGCCGCGGATGACTATAAGTCGTGGCTGATGGCGGTGCAATGTGCGCCCGGCAACCCCGACGATTGTCACGCGGTCGGGCGTTTTGGCCTGGTGCTGCACACCACCGATGGCGGGCAGACCTGGCAGCGGGAATACGCCCCCGGCTACGGCGGTTTTCTCTATGACGTGGAGCGTACGACCGATACGAAAGGCGTCGTCACCGGCACGCATCACTATTTCCACACCAGCGACAATGGCGCTCACTGGACGGAGGCGGACAGCATCGGGTATACGCTCACGGGCGTGGATCTGGACATGATCTCCCTGGACACCGGGGCGATGTCAGTGCTCAAGCCTTATCTCAAATACACCTGGGATGGCGGCGCTCACTGGGGAGACAAAAATCTGCCCGGCGACTATAACTCATGGAAGTTCGAAGCGGTTAGCGCCGTGGACGCCAATGATGACGGTCTTCTGGACAAAGTCTGGCTGGCGGGTTGTTCGCGCGCACCCGGCGGCTGGGAGCACGAAGCTCCCTGTATTTCGGCTACAGTGGTGCGCTCCAACGACGGCGGCAATTCGTGGACTGACACAGTGCTGGATGGCAGTGGCATCCCCACCTTTCTGGCCATCGATATGGCGGATGAAAATGTAGGTTGGGCAGTGGGCGAAAGCGGTGGACTGGCCGTCACCAATGATGGCGGCGTCACCTGGCAAAAAATCGACGTCCCCGCCAGCGGCAAGCTGCATGGCGTGCGGGCCTTCAGCCCGAATTTGGCTTACGCGGTGGGGGAAGATCATGTCATCCTCCAATATGATGCGTTGGTGCGTCGCAATGTCAATGCTCCGCCCCAACAG
>WGCR01000415.1 GCA_015493675.1 Anaerolineae bacterium | reverse complement strand
GTAGGGAGATAGCCGCAAAAGGCAATGCCCTCTAGGCGAAAACATCCGGAATGTGGGGATTTACCCCATAATTCCTCAGAGAGCCAAATTCTTTAACAAATCGGTGAAAAACCACAAAGAACACGAAGGCACAAAGGCGCGAAGAAAAGGATGAAATAAAGATTTCTTGGTGTTCTTGGTGTCTTTGTGCTCTTTGTGGTATGTCCGTCCAGATTGGAATTTGCAAAAAGACTTTTCAAGGTCTACTCAACGAAATTGCTCGATTTCAATGCCCGTTCCACGTTCAGTCCATTGCCGCCAGGATCATAGCAGTTGTGATCAGCCCGCACCTTCTGATCCGGGACAAGCGTCGGGAATTCATAACTGACGTCCAGGCAGGGGTTCAGGGTGAGTGTGGCGATAGGCGGCGTGGCGTGATGTGCGTTCATTCGCCCTCCTCCACGCTGGCCTGTTTGGCCACCGCCTCGGCCGCTTTGCGGGCTGCTTCGGGATCACCCAGGTAACGGCTGTTCAGCGATTTCAGATTCTCGTCCAGCTCGTAAACCAGGGGGATGCCGGTGGGGATGTTCAGGTTCACGACTTCATCCTCAGACAGATCGTCCAGATATTTGACCAGCGCCCGCAAACTGTTGCCATGCGCCACGATCAGCACCCGCTGTCCCCGCTTGATGAGCGGCGCAATCTCCTGCTCCCACAGAGGCATAAAACGCTCCAATACATCCTTCAGCGATTCGGTCAGGGGGATGTCCTCGGGCGAGAGGGACGCGTAGCGTCGATCATGGCCGGGCCAGCGGGGATCATCGCGGGTGAGGGCGGGAGGCTGCACATCATAGGAGCGTCGCCACAACTTCACTTGCTCCGCTCCCATCTTACGCGCGGTCTCGGCTTTGTTCAGGCCCTGCAAGGCTCCATAATGTCTTTCATTCAAGCGCCAGCGCCGCGCCACCGGCAGCCACATCTGATCGATCGCATCCATGGCGATCCACATGGTGCGGATGGCCCGCTTGAGCACGGAGGTGTAAACAATATCGAACTCATAGCCCTCCTGCGTCAGCAATTTGCCAGCATTTTGGGCCTCTTCCACGCCCTGGGGCGTCAAATCTACATCAGTCCAACCAGTGAACCGATTTTCAAGGTTCCATTCGCTCTGGCCGTGGCGTAATAAAACAAGTCGGTACATGTGCATTACTCTCTTTTATTTGGGTGGGGAAGGGAAACATCACGTTGAACGTATGGTATCATACCTGCTCTTCCTTTGCCGTGACAAAAGTGTTGTAGCAGCAAAGGCGGCGTGAAAAATACTGCCTGTGACATCGGTCACTGCAAGTTGCTTGCGATAGGATTAAGATGGGAATGAAATCATCATACAACTTTTCATTAAGGAGGATGAATTATGGCAGCGAATGCAACTGGAAAAATACTGGTCGCGGTCGATGGCTCACAACTGGCCCGCAACGCTGCTGAGATGGCCATCAGGCTGGCGAAAATCCAAGGATATGGCATTCATGCGCTGTATGTGGTGGATGAAGCCCTGGCTCTGGAGACGTATTCCGACTATCATCGCGAGCTCACGTTCAAGGTTGATCCCGATGAGGATGACGATCCGGTGGCGCTGCTGGAGGCCCAGGGCGCGCTGGCGCTGGATCAGGTCGAGCTGAAGGCCAAACTGGCGGATGTGCCCGTCCAGGTGGAGATACTGCTGGGCAATGTGGAAGACCTGATTCTGGAGCGGGCTGAACAGGCGTTGATGATCGCCATGGGCCGTCGCGGCAATCGCCATGCCGGGCAGCCGCATCATCTGGGCGCGCATTTCTGGCAGGTGGTGCACAAGGCAAAAGTCCCCATCATCGCAGCCGGAGATGTGCTTCCCGAACGCGCATCTCGTTTGATGTTCGTCTTCACTGGCGATGATGAGCGCTCGATGAAGGCGCTGCACGGTGTGACCATCTTGCAGCGAGATCTGAACGCAGACGTGCTCGTGGTGCTGGCGGGCGATCCGACCGACGTTCAGGCCCAAGACTGGCAAGATCAGGTGCTGGCCCGCATCGCGGAGGAAGATCGACCTCATTACCGCTTTGTGCGCCGTGCGGAGAAGCGCGCCGAGGCCCTGGTGGCCGTGGCCGAAGAGGAAAACGTGGATCTGATCGTGATGAGCTATGTCCATCGCCATCTGGCGATTTTGGACGAAATCCTGGGAACGCCTCTGGATAAAGTGCTGCAAGAGACGCAGATTCCGGTTATCATCGTCCGTTAATCGGAAGGAGCAGAGCAAATGCCAGGCAAAAGACAGCATCAATTGATCTTTGACTCGATCCTCTTGGGCGTGGTGGGTGCGTTGGCGGCGCAGGTTTTCATGCTGCTATTGCATTGGTCGCAAGATATCTTTCTGAATTTCGCCCAGTATCACCCGCCCGGCCTGCCCGAAGAGGGAGGCGTTCTCACCGAAGTCATCGGCCCGCACTGGCTGTGGTTCATTCCCATCATCACCACCATCGGCGGCTTGCTCTCGGGCCTGCTGGTTTACAGCTTTGCGCCCGAAGCCGAAGGCCACGGCACCGACACCGCGGTGAAAGCCTATCACTACGCCGGGGGCTTCATCCGCGCCCGAGTGTCGCCCCTGAAGGCGGTGGCGTCGGCCATCACCATCGGTTCGGGGGGCGCGGCCGGTCGCGAAGGCCCGACCGCCCTCATCAGCGCGGGCATCGGCTCCATTTACGCCACCCTCTTCCACCGCCCGGAAGAAGAACGGCGGTTGCTGGTGCTGATGGGCATGGGCGCGGGCCTGGCCGCCATCTTTCGCTCGCCCGTGGGCACGGCTTTCTTCGCCATCGAGGTGCTTTACGCCAGCATGGAGTTCGAGGCTTTCGCCTTGCTTTACGTGCTGCTGGCTTCCATCGTGGCCTACACCATCAATGGCCTGTTTGTGGGCTTCGATCCCCTGTTCACCGTGCCCGCCATGGGCATGCCCGCGGCCAGCGATTATCTCTGGTATATTTTGCTGGGATTGGTGGGCGGCGTGGTGGCGGCCATGCTGCCTTCCATCTTTTATTACACCCGGGACGCGTTTCACGCCATACCCATTCCGCCGCACATCAAACCGGCCATCGGCGGCCTGATGATGGGGCTGATGGCCATGTGGCTGCCCCAGGTGCTGGGCGGCGGCTACGGCTGGATTCAGTTGGCCATCAACGGCAACATGGCGCTGACCACCATGGCGATTTTGGTGTTCGCCAAGATGGTGGCCATGGCCCTGACAGTGTCGTCGGGCGGCTCGGGCGGCGTGTTTGCGCCGGGCCTGTTCGTGGGCGCGATGCTGGGCGGGGTGATGGCCTCCCTCTTTCATCTTTCGTCCGCGGCTTTCGTGGTGGTGGGCATGGCAGCGGTCTTTGCCGGCGCGGCCCGGGTGCCCATGGCCACCCTGCTCATGGTCACCGAGATGACCGGCGGTTATCATCTGTTGGTGGCTGCGGCTCTGGCCGTCTCCATCAGCTATATCGTGGAGACGCTGCTGACATCCAAATTGAAATACAAAAGCCTGTACGAAGGTCAGGTGCCGGGCCGGGCGGACTCGCCCGCACATCATGGCGACTATCTCAAAGCCGCCATTCATATCCTCAAGAATCACAACATCGAACTTTCGCCAAAGGGCGAGCATGTAGACCTGGAGCGTCTTCTGGAAACGGGCGTTCCTATCGATCTTGCGGACGACAAGCAATTGCGTCTGGGGCGCCTGCCCGAAAAGAGCCCGCTGGTCGGAAAACGGGTGCGGAATCTGGTCAGCATCCTCCCATCCGATTTGAAAGATGATGTGCGGGTGTCTGCGATCTTCCGCAACGGTCGCACCCTCATCCCCTACGGCGATCTCATTTTCAAGCCATGTGACCGGGTGCTGTTCATTGCCACGCCCCAAACATGGGAACATCTTTCCAGCTACTTCCAATTCGATCACGAATTCATGGAGACGCCCAATGACCGAACGAAATCATCAACGCCACCCCCAACCGCATAAAAAAGGTCACATCGGACATTTTTCCATCTGGCATATCATCAAGCTCTACATCGTTTACACCTTCTTCGCCTACCTCATCTTCGCACTGACCGACTTTCTCGCCTTCGAGGTGTTCAATCAGGTGATGTTTCTGGTTTTTGCGCTCATCACCGGCGTCATTGCCACGGGCGTGCATGTGTGGCAGGGCAACAAAACCTGGGCGGATGAGCTTGCCGAGGATTTGTAGCGCATGATGCTCCCGTATCGGATTGCATCCTGACCCGTTTTACGAGACAATACACCGGAGAGGAGCACTATGCCCCTTTCCGGTTATTTATCTGAGGAGAAATCGCCTATGCAATGGAGCCAGTACGCCGTCATTATCACCGGATTATTCGCCATCCTCAACCCCATCGGCGCTATCCCGGTCTTTCTTGATCTGACAGCGGATCAGGAGACCGCCGAACGCCGCAGGACTGCGCTCGTGACGTCGGTTGCGGTGGGGATCATCCTCGTTGTCTCCGCCTGGGTGGGTGACAGCATCCTCACATTCTTCGGCATCAGCATTGACGCCTTCCGCGTGGGCGGCGGCATCCTCATCCTGCTGATGGCGGTGGATATGATGCACGCCCGCCCCAGTCGGGCCAAGCGCACCAATGAGGAGCATCAGGAGGCCCAGGATAAAGACTCGGTGGCCATCGTGCCCCTGGCCATCCCCCTGCTGGCCGGGCCCGGGGCCATCAGCACGGTCATCCTGGATGCGCACAACCTGGGCGGCGTCACCGAGCGGGTGATCCTGACGGTCATCATCGTCGGCGTTGCCGCGTCGGTGTGGCTGGCGCTGTATCTGGCCACGCCCATCAGCAAATGGCTGGGCAAAACCGGCAACAATATCCTCGTGCGTCTCATGGGCCTCATCCTCATGGCCATCGCCGTGGAGTTCATCATCACCGGCGTCAAGGCGATGTGGGGGTAATCCTCAATATCTCACGCAAAGTCGCCAAGACGCAAAGGGAAGAAGAAGCAAAAAAGACCTGACAGCTTAGTGCGAGATAGACTTTTTGAAACAATCATGAACGTCTCTTCGCTCCAGCGCTATTTTCCCATTCTCAAGTGGCTGCCGCGGTATCAGCGCAGGTGGCTGCGGCCCGACCTCATCGCCGGGCTGACGGTGTGGATGGTGATGGTTCCCGAGGCCATGGCCTACGCGGGCATCGCCCATGTGCCCCCGCTGATGGGCCTCTACACCGTGCCCCTGCCCCTGTTCGCCTACGCCATTCTGGGCAGCTCCCGGTTGATGGTGGTGGGCCCGGATTCGGCCACGGCGCTGATTTCCGCCAGCGTGGTGGGAGGATTGGCCGGGGCGGGCAGCGCCCGCTTCATGGCCCTGACCTCGGCCCTGGCCATCGCAGTGGGCGTGTTCTTCTTCGTGTTTGGGTTGCTAAAGATGGGCTGGATCGCCAGCTTCATCTCGCAGCCGGTGATGACGGGCTTTCTGGAAGGCATCGTGTTGGTGACGATTTTGGGCCAGGTTCCGGCGCTGCTGGGCGTTCCCGAGGCGCATGGCAGGTTCTTTGTGAAGCTGTGGGGAATCATTCAGGAATCATCCCAGATGAGCTGGCTGGTTCCGGCCATCGGTTTGGGCAGCCTGATGCTGTTGTTTTTGCTCAGGCGATGGGCGCCGCGGCTGCCCGCGGGCCTGATCACCGTCACGCTGGCGATCATTCTGGTGACGATGCTGGGACTGGCCGAGGATGGCGTGCGGGTGGTGGGAATGCTGGGCGCGCATCTGCCCTCGCTGCGCCTGCCCGATGTTGCGCCATCCGACTATCTGAAGCTGATCCCGGGCGCATTGGCCATCGTGCTGCTGGGCTACATCGAGACCCTGGCTTCGGACGAGGGCGCGGCCCTGAGAGGCGGCGGCGAGGCGGACCCGGATCAGGAGCTCATCGCCCTGGGAGCGGCCAACCTGGGTGCGGGCGTCAGTGGTGGGTTTATCGCCGTCGGTAGCCTGTCCAAAACCTCGGTGGCGATGAGCGCGGGCGGCAAGACGCAGCTGGCTTATGTGTTCACGGGCGTGCTGGTGCTGTTGACTCTGCGTTTCCTCATGCCTCTGCTGGAAAATCTGCCCTATGCCACCCTGGCAGCCATCGTCATCGCGGCGATGATGGAGCTGGATCAGACCCGCAAGCTGGCCCGCTTCTGGCATTACAATCCCCTGGAATTCGGTCTGGCTATGGTGGCGCTGTTCGGGGTGCTGATTCTGGGCGTGCTGCCCGGCGTGGGGTTGGGCGTGGCCCTCTCGCTGTTGGTACTTATCTGGCGATCGGCGCATCCGGGCGTTGCGGTCATCGGCCAGATGCCTGACGGCTGCACCTACCGCGATATCGCCCGCCATCCCGAGGCTCGCACCTTCCCGGGCCTGCTCATCTTCCGTATCGATGCCCAGCTCACCTTCCCTGACAGCAGCTACTTCGTCGCCAGCGTGCTGCGAGAGGTGGCCCGGGCCAAAGAGCCGGTGGAGGTGGTCATCGTCAACGCCGAGACCATCAACGATGTGGACATCACCGGCGCAGACGCGCTGAAGAAGCTGAACGCCAAGCTGGCCAAGCGGGGCATCGACTTGTGGCTGGCGCAGGTGAAGGACCCGGTCTTCGATAAACTGCGCCGGATGGAGATCATCGACGTCATTGGCGTGAGCCACTGCTTCAAATCGGTGAAGGAGGCGGTTATCGCCTTTGAGCGGCAGCGGGAAAAGCTGGCATCTTTCAAGAGTGAAACGTGACGGCCTTGCGTATCATGTTTCATATTTCATGTCAAAGATAAAATCGATTGGCTATGTCGTCTCCAATCTCCTCCTCAACCGTTTCGCTGCAACAACAAGTCGACGCCCGCGAATCGCCCGAAGTGCGGAAGTTCGGCGCCTTCTCCGGCGTGTTCGTGCCCACCCTGCTCACCATCCTCGGCGTGATCATGTATCTGCGCGAGGGCTGGGTGGTGGGCAATGCGGGCCTGCTGGGCGCGTGGGCCATTATTCTGCTGGCGGGCGGCATTGTGGCGTTTACAGGGCTTTCCCTTTCCTCCATCACCACGAATATTCGCATTGGCGCGGGCGGCGCGTTCTCCATCATCACCCAGGCCCTGGGGCTGGAGGCGGGCGGCAGCATCGGCCTTTCCTTCTATCTGGCCCAGGTTCTGGCCGTGACCATGTACATCTTCGGCTTCCGCGAAGGCTGGCTGCGTCTGTTTCCCACCCATCCGGCCCTGATCGTCGATCTCGTCACTTTCGCCGTGCTGTTCCTCATCGCCTGGCTCAGCGCCAATCTGGCCTTTCGGGTGCAATATGTGATTCTGGTCATCGTCGCCATCTCGCTGATCTCGGCTTTCGCCACCTTTTTCACCGGCCCGCTGCCCTATCAGCCCACCTGGATCGGGAATTTCCCGGGGACGCCGGAGAATGGCTTTCAGAGCGTGAGCTTCTGGTATGTGTTTGCGGTATTCTTTCCCGCGGTGACAGGCATCATGGCGGGCGCGAATATGTCGGGCGAGCTGAAAGAGCCGCGGCGCAACATTCCCGTGGGCACGATGTCGGCCATTGCCCTGAGTCTGGGCATCTATCTGGCCCTGGCCTACTGGTTCGCGCGAGTGGCTTCGCCCGATGAGCTGGTGCGGAATTACACCATCATGGTCGAGAAATCGCTGTGGCCGCCCGCGGTGCTGGCGGGCCTGCTGGGGGCGACCTTTTCGTCGGGTCTATCCTCGCTGGTGGGCGCGCCCCGCATTTTGCAGGCCCTGGCCGCGCACAACGTCATTCCCAAGGGCGATGTGCTGGCCCGACGCGGGGCCAATGGCGAGCCCCGGGCCGCGCTGGTGTTTACGGGCGTCATCGTGCTGCTGGCCTTGTTGCTTCGCAATCTCAACGCCATCGCCCCGCTCATCACCATGTTCTTCCTCATCACCTACGCCATGATCAACGTGGTGCTGCTGCTGGAAGAGCGGTTGAAGCTGACCAGCTTTCGGCCCCTGTTGCGAGTGCCGGTTATCGTGCCCTTGCTGGGCGCGGTGGGCTCCCTGGCGGTGATGTTCATCATCAATCCGGCGTTCAGCCTGGTGGCCGTGGTGGTGGTGCTGCTCATCTACTGGGGATTGCAGCGGCGGCGGCTGCGTGCGCCCTATGGCGATCTGCGCAGCGGCTTGTTCGTGGCCCTGGCCGAATGGGCGGCCATGCACGTCAGCGAGCTGCCCTCGGATCAGGAACGGGCGTGGCGGCCCAATCTGTTGGCGCCCTTCCAGAATCCGGCCGAGATCTGGAGCGTGTTCGAGTTCCTGCATGATCT
>WGCR01000414.1 GCA_015493675.1 Anaerolineae bacterium | reverse complement strand
GCCCGACATCCTGGCTCCTCCTTTCGCCTCAACGATGAGGGGACTGAACTCGGCCCTCTCCTCGATGCGGCGAAACGCCCATCGCACCTTGACAACTTCATACCACCAACACACGCGCTTCCCTTCCACAGGAGACCATTATGAACGAGAAGAATATCGACACGCTGCGCCGCGCCGGCCTCACCATCGAGCCGGGACGCCTGCGCCGGGCCCGCAGCCTCACGCCCGACGCCTGGCAAGCCCTGCCTGGCGGCGGCTTCGAGGGCGTCGTCCTGGGCGGCGGCCAGCGCCAGACCCCCTACCACCCCGCCATCCGCCTGGGCGCCGAGGGCCATCTCACCGTGGCCTGCACCTGTGCGGACTGGCGCACCCGCGGCATGCACACAAACATGCCCTGCAAGCACATCCTGGCCCTGGCCTTCCACGTGGGCGACATCCCCACGGTGTCGCAGGAAACCGAAAACGAGACGGCTCCCGCCGATTTCGAGCCTGAAATGCCGCCAGAACCGCCCTTCGCGGTCAAGCTGCGTCACGCCATCGCCGACGCCATCGCCGCCCTGGCCGACCGGGTGGACGCGCTGATGCAGATGGGGGAGATCCCCTTCCTGCTCGGCCCCACCGGTTCGGGCAAGACCAGCGCCGTGCGTCTGGTGGCCCAACGCCACTGCTGGGCCTTTGAGGAGGTGGCGGGCTCCCCCTCCTTTGCGGACTCCGATCTGGTGGGCCTGCGCACCGATCACATGGAAGTCCCCGGCGTCTTCGCCAGAGCCTTCCGCCGGGCGCGCGAGCAGGGCGAGACCGTGCTGTTGTTTCTCGATGAGCTCACCCGCTTCAACGCCCGCGCCCTGGACGTGCTCATGCGACCCTTGCAGGTCACGTCCGCCGAGACCGCGCGGGCTATGGGCCTGGCCTGGTCCGACATCCGCCTGGTGGAGGCCCCCCTCTGGGGCCAGGACTGGGCGCCGGCCGAGAACGTGAAGATCGTCCTCGCCGCCAATCCCTGGGGCGCACAGCTCGACCCGGCCCTGGTGCGCCGCGTGCATCCCCTGCCCGCGGGCTTCAGCGAGGCCGTGCTCGAACTCTTCCAGGAGCCGGTGCGGGGCGCCATCCGGGCCAGTTGGGCCGCGGTGGAAAGCGGGCAGCTCCCTTTGCCCGTGGAGTATCAACTCTTGCTCACCGCGACTTCCCCCGACGACGCCCGCATCTTCACGCCCTACCTGCATCGCCTGCGCGCCCTGGATTCCGCCTCCGCCGAGGGCTTTCAGGCCATTCTCGCCGGGCTGGGCCTCCCCACGGGAGGTGCGGCATGAGCGAGATCAGTCAATCCTTGCAAAGCGCGGCCGGGACCATTCTCTCCGTCCTGGCTCCCGCCGCCTCCCGCATCGCCGGCGTGGCCGTGCGCTTCAGCGAGGACGCGGACAGCGCTTCCACCGATGGCAATCTGATCATCCGCATGCCCCGCGCATTCGCGGGCGCGGCCATCCCCGACGATGCGCCCATCACCCTGGGCCTGCTGGCCCACGAGCTCGGGCACTGGGTGCAGCCGTTAGACGAAATCACCGCGATCGCCCATTCCCGCGGCGCGCCCCACTGGCTGGCCAACATCGCCATGGACATCCACGGCGAGAGTTTCGTGCAGGGGACGTTTCCGGCGATGCGCGGCCCGTTGGCGGCCACCCGCAAGGCGGTGAAGCAGACCATGCTAGCCCGCTATCGCCGCGACCTGTCCGATGCTGTCGCCCGCCGGGATTTCCCCGATATGGCCCTGCAAGCGGCCCTCATCGCCCGCTTCGGCTGGCCCGCCCGCGCCTGGACGCCGCCCCAGCGGAACGAGCTGCGGGCGCCCGACCGCATCCACCGCTTCCTGCTGGCCATGGAGCGCTTCCTGGCCCACCACACCCCGCCCGACGAGCTCCCCGCCGCCTTCGCCAGCCTGCTGGATGATTTCCCCGAGCTGACGAGGCCGGAGGGAAAGCTGAGAGCAGGAAGCGGGGAGCAAGGGGAGTCGGGAGAGGAGTCGAGCGAGGGCGCTGCTGCGTCGCCGTCGAATGCCGATGATGACGCTGAAGATGGCGGTCCGGCATCTGACTCGAAGGATTCCGATGAACCAGGCAGTGACGCCGATTCCGGTCAGCCCGCAGCGGGCGCGGGATCGGGCG
>WGCR01000413.1 GCA_015493675.1 Anaerolineae bacterium | reverse complement strand
CCGCCCGGAGCCAAGGGGCCGGGCTCAAAGCTAAAAGACGCTAAAGCGCCTTTCTTACAAGGGCCGCGTCGTGAACAGCATGATTGGACTTTGCCAACAGCATCCTTGAGTCGGCCAGCGCACCCCAATTTTGAAACGCGCCCCATAATGAAATCGCTCTTGCCTGCAATCAACCTTTGCTGTAAGATGGAAGTGAACTTTTTGTGTAACGATACAGGTATCCTGCAAAATATTCTGCCACGAAGGCTCGAAGTTTCACAAAGACACGAAGAAAACCTTATATTTTCTCCTTTGTGCCTTTGTGCCTTCGTGGTTTTTTGCTTCGCTAAGAAGGGGGACGTGTATAGTTACCTTTTTGAACAATTTCAGGCTCAACCGGATTCTATTTTGACAATGTCTCATTACGACATTTCGAGAGAACATCATCCACCTTCCGGAGGCCAAAAAGCAATCGCCCCCTGAATGCCGGGCGAACCCAATTTTTAGTGTCCGACAAAGGCATATTTTCCAATGACACAAAACGCTACAATTCTCATCGTTGATGATGAAGCGCCCGTGCGCGAGACTGTGCGGGCCTATCTCGAAAAAGATGGATACAAAGTGCACACCGCATCAGATGGCAACGCCGCGTTGCAGGCTATCCGCGCGTTCAAGCCCGATGTGGTGGTGCTGGACATCATGCTGCCGGGCATCGACGGCCTGGAAGTGCTGCGCCGCTTGCGTCAGGAATCCAACGCCTGGGTGATCATGCTCACCGCCCGCACCGAGGAGATGGATAAAATCCTGGGGCTGAAGATGGGCGCGGATGATTATCTCACCAAGCCCTTTAGCCCGCGCGAACTGGTGGCCCGCATCGAGGCGATGCTGCGCCGGGGCGGACAAATGTCGGGAGCGCAGGCCGATGCGCCGCTTCTCTTCGGCTCGCTGCGCATTGATGCGGGCGCCCGACAGGTGAGCTGGGATGATCAGCCCGTGGAGCTGACCCCCATCGAATTCGATCTGCTCTATGCCCTGGCCCGGCACCACGGCCGCGTCCTCAGCCGCGATCAGCTCATCGAGCAGGTGTGGGGCTATGACTACTACGGCGATGACCGGGTGGTGGATGTGCACATCGGGCGGCTGCGCAAGAAGCTGGATCAGGCGGGCGGCGCGGGCAAGATGGTCGCCACCGTGCGAGGCGTGGGGTACCGCTTCGAGGATACGATGGTATGAAGCTGATTTCCTATTTCCGGCGCAATCTCAGCGCCAAGCTGTTTCTCTCCTATCTCATCGTCATCCTGGTGGGGGTGATCGTGCTGGCCGGGGCGGTGCAGATTCAGACGCCCGCGGCCCTGCAACGGCACATCGAGAAAATGGAGACCCACATCGGCAATGATCCGGCGCTGGCCGAAGACCTGCGCATCAATTTCATCGACGCCATCAACGAGATCACGACCACGGCCATGATCGTATCCCTGGCGGTGGCGATTGCCGTGAGTCTGTTCACCTCCCGCCGCATCGTCGAGCCCATCCGGGCGATGATGCGGGCCAGCCGCGAGATCGCGGCCGGGCGTTTCGACCGGCGGGTGATTGTGCCCGGCGAGGATGAGCTGGGCAAGCTGGCGCGCAGTTTCAATCAGATGGCGGAGGAGTTGGAGACCACCGAACAGCGGCGTCTTAATCTCATTGCGGATGTGGCCCACGAGCTGCGCACGCCCCTGACCAACATCCGCACGATGCTGGATGCGCTAACTGACGGCGTGCTCCCTGCCGATGCCAGCGCCTACGACACGATGAGCAAAGAGGTGCGGCGGCTGCAACGGCTGGTGCACGATCTGCAGGAGCTTTCGCGGGCCGAAGCGGGCCAGATGTCCATCCATCCCGAGCCGATCCAGCCCGAGGAGCTGATTTCGGGCGTGGTGGATCGGCTGGCGCTGCAATTTCACGACAAGGGCGTGGCCCTGCACGTGGCTCTCGCCCCTGATTTACCGCCGGTGCTGGCCGACCCCGCCCGCATCACGCAGGTGCTGGTCAACATCCTGGGCAACGCGCTGCAATACACGCCCGAGGGCGGCGAAGTCTGGATCTCGGCCAAGCACCGGGGTGATGAGGTGCAATTTCTGGTACGAGATACAGGCCGCGGCATCCCGCCCGAAGACCTGTCCCATATCTTCGAACGCTTCTATCGGGTGGATAAATCACGGGCCCGGGCCAGCGGCGGCAGCGGCATCGGCCTGACGATCTCCAAGCACATCGTCGAGGCCCACGGCGGGCGCATTTGGGCTGCAAGCGAGGGGGCGGGCCAGGGCAGCGCGTTCGGATTTACGCTGCCCGTAGCCTGAGGCGAGATTTTGGGGCGTGAGCAGTGGGGGGAAAACAAAAAATATCTCAAAAATCCGCGAATATCCGCACAATCAGCGTCATCCGCGGCGAATTAAATCGCTGTCCCGGAATCTTCATAAAATCGTCATATTCCCGTCAACAGCCTGTCATCTGTCTCTTATACACATCTGACGCTG
>WGCR01000412.1 GCA_015493675.1 Anaerolineae bacterium | reverse complement strand
ACCTTCAACACGGAGGCACAGAGTGCACGGAGGAAGGAAAAGGCGAGGTTTGGAGAGAAATTTCTCTGTGAACTGCTACTATTTTCTCCATGTCCTCCGTGTCTCCGTGGTGAAATAACCTTTTTTCAGTGGAGCCAAATTTGTTCGTAGATCGTCATCACCCGCTCCACCAGCACCGGCAGATCGAATTCGGCCCGGGCGCGCACTTGCGCCCGAGCGCCCATCGCTTCCCGCATGGCGTCATCTGCCAGCAGCTTGTTGATGGCCCGGGCCAGGGCGTCGGCGTCGCGCGGAGGAGCCACCAGGCCCGTCACCCCATCCTGATTCACCCACGAGGTGCCTGTGCCCAGTTCGGTGGAGATGAGGGGCGTTCCCGCGGCCATGGCCTCCAGCAACACGATGCCAAAAGCTTCGCTGCGATGGCTGGAGGGCAGCACGAACACATCCGCAGCCTGATAATACACGGGCAGCGCCTCATCGCTGACATCCGCCAGAAAATGCACCTTCTCCGCCAGACCCAGGTCATAGCTCATCGCGCCCAGGCGGGCGGCCTCGGGCCCGGTTCCCACGATCAGCAGCGTGGCCTCCACCCGCTGCATGGCCCGGATCAGATACTCCAGACCCTTGTAGTAGCGCAGCCGGCCCACGAATAGCAGCAACGGGCCGGGATAGCGCCGACGGATGGCCTGCACGCGCGCCGGCTGGGGCGACGCGAAGCGTTTCACATCCACCCCCAGGGGCACAACCGTGCATTTGCGGGCCAACGGGCGTAGCCAGGGCGAGCTTTGGATGTAGTTGGGGCTGGAAGCCAGAATGCGATCCGCCTGCCGCAGAACCCGTTTTAGAATGGGATTGTAAAACTTGAGAATCGCCGCCTGCCGCACCACGTCGCTCTGATAGCTGATGATGGTCGCCCGGCCCCGGCGCAGCAGCCATTGGCTGACTTCAGCCACCGGGTAGGGGAACTGCAGATGCACGATATCGGGGCTTTCCCTGCGCAGCAGCAGGGGCAAGGAAAGACTCAGTGGCGTAGAAGCCACCGTGGCCAGCCGCGCCGCCCGGATCACCCGCACGCCGTTTTCCTCCCGCACAGCGGTTGTCATGCCTGCGGGATTGGTCACCAGCACCGTGACGTCGTGCCCGCGGGCCGCCTGCGCCTCGGCCAGCCACCGCAAATGATTCTCGATGCCTCCGAAAACGGGATGGTAATCCTTGTAGATGTGAAGAACGCGCATAAAAGCCAGCTTACGATGTCGGGAGCACCTTGAACCCGGCCTGGGCAAAATGCTTATCGAAAGCAAATGCCACATCCAGGCCAAGCGACCGCATCACGGCAAAACTGGTGCTGTCCACCAGACTCAGTTGACGTCGATTTGCAGCAAAGAGATCGATGACACTGGCCGCATGAAGCTCGGGCGTCACCCAATGCACCTGGCAGAGCGGCAAAAGGACTTCTTGAAACCCTCTCGCAGCATCAAGTCCCAGGCGGCGCTGGATGAGGGAGTAGCTTTCCAGCACGACATAATTGCTGGTGATGAATCTGTGCGAATCATTGATCCAGGATATCCAGGCGGAACTGGCCGTCCGGTGAACCCGGTCATCGGTATTGAGCAGAGCAATAAAAGCAGATGTATCGACAAAAATCACCATGTGCCATACCCTTCAGCCAGATATTCGTCATGATTTTCAGACAAATCTGTGATGCCAGAGCTGTACTTGCCGATGACCTCCAGCGACCGCAGCATCAGCTCGCGGCGGCTGGGCTGCTGGCGGCTTTCGCGCAGCAGCTCGATAGCATTGCGGATCACCTCGGACATGGAGATGTTCTCCTCCGCGGCAACCTCTTTTACAAAAGCCGCCTGGCTTTCTCGCAACTGAATTTGGGTGCGAACCATCATAACCTCCAAATGTGATGCGGATAGTGATGTAGGATAGCTATTTTATGATTACATTCTAGCGCAAACAGCGCCGGAGCGCAAGTTAAACAGCCGCCAGCCGCTCATACGCCCGCAGCGTGAGGGCCGCGGTTTCTTTCCAGGAGAAAGCAGACGCCCGTTCCCGGCCCGACCGTGTCAGGTTCATCCGCACCGCCGCATCTGTTCCCAGGCGGATAATGGCATCCGCCATCTCATCCACGCTCAGGGGGTCGAAGGTGAGCGCGGCATGGCCCGCGACTTCGCTCAGGCCCGGCGCCCGGCTGCACGCCACCGGAACCCCGCTGGCCATGGCCTCCAACACCGGCAGCCCGAAGCCCTCGTACAGACTGGGGAAGATGAACGCCCGGGCCGCCGCGTACAGCCAGGGCAGATCCTCGCCCGAGACCGGGCCCAAAAACCGCACGCTATCTTTCACCCCCAGCGCCGCCGCCAGCTCCTTCGCCTCGGGATACCGCGCATCCCAATGCCCCGCCAGAATCAAATTTGGGATTTCGGATTTGGGATTTCGGATTTGGGCCCAGGCCCGAATCAGCCGCGGCAAATTCTTGTGGGGCTTGTTGGAGCCCAGATAGAGCATGTAGCGCTGGGGCAGGTCTTTCTGCTGACGAAACGCATCCAGTTCGGCGGGCGGGCGAGGATGAAAAACCGGATCGGGCGCCAGCGGCGTCACGGTGACGGTCTCTCGGGACACGCGGTACAGCTCGACGAAATCATCCTCTGTGCTCTGCGAAATCGCCGCAAAGCCGTCGGACGCCCGCAACGCCGCCCGCTGAATCGCCTCGATCTTCCAGCGCGTGAGGCGGGGATAATAGCCCGAGAAGCGGCGGGGGATGACGTCGTACAGGGTGAGGAGACTGGGGACGCCGGTGCGCAGCGGGCGCACATTGTAGGGGAAATGCGCAACATCGGGCCGCAGTCGCCGGATGAGTCGCGGCAGCGCCGTCTGGCTGCGCCAGTGGAAAATGGGGATGTCGGTGGGGATGAGCTGGATGTTGGGGCGTTTCGTTAGCTGCCCCAGGTCATAACGGGTGTTGGCCGCGTTCACATCCACCAGCGCCAGCAGCTCGCCATCCAACTGCGGGGCCAGGGCCGCGATGAGGTTGAAAACATAGCGCCCGATGCCGGGAAAATGATCCTGGATGACGCGGGCGTCGATGAAAACGCGCATAAGAGAAGGTGGGGAGCTGGGGATGCAAGGAAATGACGTCAGAGAATATTCAAACGCTGATGTCCCGCAGCAGAATTGTAGAGACGCCCGATCCTGTCAGCTTGCGAACTAACCGATCATCCGCAGTGATGAGCGGCAGAGAGAGCTGGCGGGCCAGGGCTGCATAGCTGGCGTCATACGTGGTGATGTCACAGGTCATGGCCAAATCCAGCGCCGGGCCGATCAAATCCGCAGTGGAAACGGTCAACAGAGCCAGAGCGCGCAGATCGGCCACATCCTGCCGGGCGTTTTCCGGGGGATATTGGAAACGACGGACGTATTTCCAGATGATGTTGGCGCATTCCACGAAGAAAAGATCGGGCACGTAAAATCGGGCCAGGGGGTTATTCGCCAACTCATCGAACAAGCGATCCGCCGCATCGGAAAATGGCTCCTCCACAAAAATCTTGATGCCGACGCTGGCGTCCACCACACAATCGCTGATCACCGTTCGCGATCCTCACGCAAGAGGGTCAGCGTATCGGGCGCGCCCGCCTGGGCGGGCCGGAAAAAACGCCGTCGGCGGATGCCAGCCAGCACCTCGCCCTGGTCGCGCTCCGATTGGATGAGCGCCCGTTGTAAGAGCACAATGACTTCAGCGCTGAGGGATCGGTTTTTCGTTGCAGCTTGCAGGCGAACCTGCTGGTAAAGTTCTTCGGGAACGTTGCGGACATGCAGGGTAGGCATGGATGATGACCTCCAGAAAGATGTAATCTGAACGTATTTTAGCATGTCGTGTTGCATTGTGCAACCTGTTTTCAAAGTTGGTCAACCATCAAGATGTCGGCAATTTTCCCAGCGGCGCGGCCATCGTCGAAGATGGGCAGAGGATCAGCCGGGCCAGGGCGGCGATGAGAACGCGCTTGGCTCAGAAGGTGACGCCGCTGATGAGGATGACGTTGGCGTAGGGCGTGGTCTCGCCGGTGCGCACTACAGCCCGGGCGCTGCCCGTGATCACCTTGAGCTGAGCATGGCGCAGCGTGAACATTTTGGCCTCAGGGAAAAGCGCCTGAATGGCCTCCACCAGCGCCGGATTTGCCTCCTGCAGTTCCTCGGCGATCATAAACTCCTCCACCGCCAGTTCTCCCGCAATCACGCGTAGCGTGTCCAGAAAAGAGGGGATGCCCGGCGTCAGGGCCAAATCGATGCGTTGCACGTCCAGGGGGATGGGCAGGCCCGCATCCGCCACCACCAGTTTATCGGTGTGTCCCATGCGGGCGATGACATGCGAGAGTTCGGGATGGAGCAAGGGCGTCTTTTTCATGCTGATTGTCCGTTTTCGAGCAGGATGTCGGCGATTTTTTCTGCAGCTCGTCCATCGCCAAAGAGGGGCGGCTGGGGGCCCGATGGGGCCAGGGTGCGGGCATGATGCAAGATTTTTTCTGGATCCCAACCCACCAGCACATTCCAGCCTGCATCCAGGGTCTCCCACCATTCGGTGTCGTTGCGCAAGGTGATGCAGGGAACCTGGAAGAAGTAGGCTTCTTTCTGGATGCCGCCCGAGTCGGTGAGGATGAGCCGGGCGTTTTGCTCCAGCATCAGCATGTCCAGATACCCCACCGGATCGATGATGCGCACGCCGCGGGCGGCCAGATCGGTCATGTTCAGGCCCAATTCCGCGATTTTCTTGCGAGTGCGGGGGTGGATGGGGAGAATCACCGGCGCATCTAACTGCCCGAACGCATCCAGAATGCCCGCCAACCGTTCGGGGAAATCGGTGTTGTGGGGGCGATGGATGGTGGATAGCAGGTAGCTTTTGGGGGCCAGCCCCAGCCGGGCCAACACATCCGAGCGTTGGCCGGCGCGGCCTGCAAACATCAGGGCGGCATCGTACATGACATCGCCGGTGAGATGAACGCCGCGAGTCACGCCTTCGTTGCGGAGATTATCCACTGCTGTCTGCGTGGGACACAAGAGCAGGTCTGCGCAATGGTCTGTGAGGACGCGGTTGTGTTCTTCGGGCATCTCGCGGTTGAAGGAGCGCAGGCCCGCCTCCACATGGGTTACAGGAATGTGCAGCTTGATTGCGGCCAGGGCTGCGGCGATGGTGGAGTTGGTGTCGCCGTAGACCAGAACCATGTCCGGTTTTTCGGCCATCATCACCTCTTCCAGTCGGATGAGCATCTCGCCCGTCTGGCGGCCATGCGAGCCCGAGCCCACGCCCAGGTTCACATCGGGCCGGGGGATGCCCAGCTCGTCGAAGAAGATTTGCGACATGTTGGCGTCGTAATGCTGGCCGGTGTGCACCAGGAATTCGTTTATGCCCGCGGCCTGCAATGCCCGGCTGACCGGCGCGGCTTTGATGAATTGGGGCCGGGCCCCAACGACGGTGAGGGTGTTCATAGTCATGAGTCAATCCAGAAGTTCTTGGTAAACATTCAGTATTTGCGAAATAACGCGAGGATAGTGATGGTCTTCAACAGGAAAAGAGGGCGGCGGGGGGAGGCGCCATATCTGTTCCAGCTTGGCGGCGATGGCGGGAACGGTGACTTCGGGCAGGGTGTAGTCGGGGATGTGACGGTCGAATTCCGGGATGTCAGGCGGCGCCAGAACGCGTCGTCCCAACGCAATAGATTCCAGGATCACGCGCGGCAATCCTTCTGATCGAGAAGGGAGCAGGACGATCTCTGCACCTGCAATGAGCGCCAGCGCCGTGGCGTGGGGAACGCTACCCAGGTAGCGGGCGTCAGGCGTTGCTGCTGCGACCTTTAGAAAGCTGTCTCCCAAGCGATTCATCCCGGCCAACAGCAATTGCACCTGAGGATGCCGGACATGCCACTGGGCAAACGCTGGCAGGAGATCCAAAACGCCTTTGTTTTCCGTGATGTCGCCCAAAAACAGGAGATAGGGGCTGTCGCCAATGCCAAAGCGCTGGCGAATCAATTGAACCTCGGCCGCATCGGGCGAACGGGGTGGGGAGAAGGCCATGGGCACAAGCCGAAGACGCGCTGCCGGGTATCCTCCTGCCAGGGCGAAATCTCTCACGCCCTCACAGCAACACATCAACCGCTGCGAAACCAATGCCAGTTGCGCCGGATCGGTCAATTTATCGCGCAGATCGGCCACGACAGGCACAGTGCTGCGTGAGAGCGCCCGATAGAACAAGCGTCCACGATAGCGAGTATGAAAATGAATGAGTTCGATCTGCTCGTGTTGCACCAGTTTGGGCAAATGGCGAGCGAACCAGAGCTGGGTGTGGATGAAGGAGGCGGCGTGCCACAAATAGGGACGGGCGGGAATACCGAGACGGGGAGGCAGCAGGCGCAGGATGGTGAGCTTTCCCTGTTCATCTCGCTGGGGGTAGCCGGAAGTTTGCTCGGTGAGCAGCGTGAGACGGGACACCCGCGGATCGGATGCCAATCTGCTGGCAAGCTGCCCGAAATAGGTGGCTGCGCCTCCCACGGCGGGCGGAAACAGGGGACTAATGATGAGCGGTCGCATAACTCAGTTTGATGTCAGGCTGTTGAAAATGCCTGCAAGGCGCTTTGTGAGATTGTACCGGCTGAATTGTTCGATGACGTCCCAATCGGGAGCATGAGTGAATCGGCCCGCTTTCCAGGCCCGGTAGTAAGCCTCGATGGCATCGGCGATTTGGTCAGGGTCATGCGGGACGGCGCGTCCGGCCCGGGCCCGGCTCACCAACTGAGCCGCCACGTTATCTGGCCGGGCTACTGACAAAACAGGACGATTGGACGCCAGGTATTCAAAGAGTTTGCCGGTGTAATTACCGCGGGCGGCGGGCGAATCCGAAAGCAGCAGCAGCAGAACGTCGCTATCCCGGCGGATGTCGTTGAGCTGCTGGTGATTGAGATAGCCCAATTGTTGGAAGGGAGGACGATCAGGGATGTATTGCGGCGGGTTTTTGCCCGCCAAGCGCACGCGCCAGTCTTCGATGGGAATACGGTTTGTCTTAACCAGTCGGTCGATAGCCTGAACGAAAGCGTCGGGGTGGCGCAACGGGCTGAATTCACCGGTGTAGGTGATGGTGAACTGACTGGTTTGAGGAGGCGGGAACCGGGCGACGTCATCGTCGTAGCCATTTTCTATCAAATACACTCCATGCTCTCGTCCAGATAATCGTTGCAGCATGTCAACGAGAGGAGGAGAAACCGTCGTGATTCCATCTGCATTCGCCAAAACCTTGCTTTCCATGCGCCGGTTAAGGGATTTATAACCTGGCAGATAGGGCTGCAACGGGTTCTCACTCCATGGGTCCCGAAAGTCTGCAACCCAGGGTAGACCAAAGGTGTGGTGCGCCCATTGAGCCAGGAGATGGGCGCTTGCAGGCGGGGAGGATGAGAAAAGGACGTCTGGATGGTGTTTTTCGATAATTTCCCGAACTGTGGCGCGCGCGAATCTGGCCCAGAACATGGCGGCGTCGGGCAATTGCAGGGCGGTGTTGATACCGCTCAATGCTTTGACGATGTGCAGTTTTTCGAAAGTCGGACGCAGCGCCCGCACATCGTAGCTTTTTTGACGATAAATAGGCGTTTCTGGCGGGAGGTCGGTCATCAGAGTGGCGTCGTGCACCGGGTAGGCGTCCGGCGTGACCGTCACGACGATGGGGCGCCAGTCGAATTGTGGAAGATACTTCGCGAATTTGGCGGGGCGCTGTACGCCCGGGCCGCCAGCGGGCGGGAAGCTGTATACAATGAACAGAACGCGTTTTGTCATAAGGCCATTTCGTCGAGGAATTGGGTGTATGCTTTGTGCCAGGGCGTCCAGGGCTGGACAGTAGCATGATTATGCCACAAAAGATGGAGCGCTCCCTCGACTTCGGCCACGCGACGGGCCATCGAACGTAAGCGTTGCAGACTTTCTTCCGGGCTGAGCTGCTGATATTCCTTCAATGTGCCGTCCATCACATGCAGGGGAAGTTCGAATAATGGCAGCCTTTCGTCGGCTGGCAGATCGAATACAGGGAAGGGATGAGCTGTGCCGCAGCGAAAACCCTCATGCTGCGCATACCCCAGGGTTGCATCTTCCTGGATGCCCATGTCGGCGGCGATGCGCCAGGTGTCGGGAACCCGGAAGCGCAGGTAGTGCTGTCGGGCGTGATGAACTTCGGCCCCCAAGGCATTTTGCAGTCGTTCTTTTTCTGCAAGATATTGCTGCGGATTGAGATAAGTTTCATAGCTGGGATGCAGGCCGATGATGTGCCCCCTGGCGCGCAAACGGAGCAGGATCTCTTGAAAAACCGGATTGGCGACATCATATCCTGTATCGTAGAGGGTGTTTCCACCCGCCAAAACATAGAAAACGGCCTGAGTGTCCAGAGATTCGGCCTGATCGGCAAAGCGTTCGAGGGCAGAAAGATAAGGGTTGCTGGCGAAACGCCATCGCGCTTGCAAATAATCCTGTGCATCCTGCCAGGCCCGACCAAGGCTTTTGGCCCGCAACAGGTCGCGACCTATCTGACGGGCGGCCAAATCGATGGTTTCGAAGCGTCGGAGATGGTCGATGTCGTGGCTGAGGCGCAGGCGGAAGGTGCGGCGTCGAGGCTGCCAGGCTGGTCGCTGGCGTTGCAGCCAGGCCCGCAGGATCATGGCGTAACGGTCGACGATGGGCTGCTCCAGGAATCCCTGACGGTAGGCCGTGGACGCGATCGCAGGGAATCGGTCATGCTCGTCCCGTTGGGGCAGGACGATCTCTTCCCATCGGGTGAGCATGAACAGGGCGGCGGCGATGAGATCGACGCGAAAAATAATGCTGCCATCCGCTCTTACCCCGATTGGAGGCTTATCCCTATCGGCGTCGCTCCAGAAAAGGATGGGAACAGGATCGTGAAATGGCAGAGGGCTCCCGGAGGGAAATAGCGCTGCCGCGGGAAGCCAGTCCAACTGTCCCGCGGGCAGTTCCAGCAAGCGGGACCAGGCGTCGGGGGCGGCGGGGGTGATGACCACGCCTGGCTCGGGGAACGGCGTATTGGCCGGACCGTACGCGTACGGCGGGGTCAGATTCTCGGCTCCGGCGATGTCCAGCAGCCGTTCCCAGGCATAAGCGATAGCGTTGGGGGTGATGGCGGGATCGATCATGATTTGCGAAACATCTGTCGCCAAGAACGCAGATCGCGACGCATGCGAAAGGCCAGCGAATTCACTTTAGTGATACGGAAATAGGGTGTTTGGCGAGCCCCGAAGGAGCGGAAAAAACGCTCCACGCCCGGAATCATCGAGCCTTCGAAATCGAAGCTGCGGGTGACTGTGGACGCGAACTGAATGGCCTCCCATACGAGCAGGCTGGGGGCGCCGCTGTTCTGCAATTCGGGATCATTGCCGCCCATGAGGTAGTAAGCGGACTGGTCATCCCACACCAGGTACAGCGCTGCGTGAATGCGACCCCGGGCGTCTTCTGCAAAAAAGATGCGGCGCTGTACGCGCTCTGCGCATACGGAATCAATACGTTTAAGATAATCCAGTGAATAAGGCGGTTGTAGCCTCTGACGCTGAAAGGTCATCTGATTCAGCCGCCAAAATGTATCCAGGCCCATATCTGTGCGAACTGTAACCAGTTTACTGGCCTTGCGAATACTCGCCCTGCGTTTGGGGAGAAATTCGTCCCAGATTTTATCAATATCAGAAAGATTTTCGATGATATAGGTATAGCGGGTCGTTTGCTGAAAGTCTTGCCAGTAAAAAGGGAACCAGTTGGTAACGCCATGATGGAAGTTTTGAGTGAAAACATCAAACCCTGGAAGCTTGCGGATGAGCTGCTCCATGAGTTGGTGCTCACGCTTGAGTCTGCTGGCATATTTTCCGCGTAGCGGGGCAATCCAGGGGCCCAGATGGGGGGTAAGTAAAGGCATATCCAGCAGGGTGAGGCCGTGATGCCGACGGAGGATGTAAGGCATTCGGGCGATGACGCGGCCGCTTTCTGTCACTGTGGCCGCGTCCCACTGCCCGGGCGCAACGGCGTCCAGCCACCAATCCTGAACGAAGATCGATCCTGGCAAGGTGTGATCAGTCATGGGCGTGGGGCGAGGAGTCGGGCAGTCTGTGTTGCCGGGATGTTAGGCAGGTGCGGAGCGCGTCTTCGAGATCCGGCTCCAATGCTCCTCCCGTCGAGATGGGGAACCTGGCGGGCGTTGAGGCGTTTCGGCGTTGCAGCGGCGCGTCTTGCCCGGCGAAGAATTGGTCGATGCGCCCCAAACTGCCTGATACGTCCCGGCAAAAGATCTCATAGCTCAAATCGAGGAAGCGCTCGGGCCCGATGGTTTCGCGGGCGGCGTTGATGCCCTGATAGATGGCGATGATCTGCTCAGCGACCTGCTGGTGTGGCGGCAGCGCCTCGAGTTCTTTGACGTTGGCGGGGCGGGCTGACCACCAGGGCGCGTAGTCGCCATAGGTGCGCTTGCGGGCCACGAGCAGGGAACGGGCGTTGGCCAGCGAGTCGCGATGGATGACGATGAATAGGGCTTCGGGCAGAGCCCGGGCCAGCGGGAGCAACCGCAAGGAGTTCATCAGGTTTTTGAAGAGAAAGGGACGTCCAGCGGCAACGATGAGACGGTAAATGGCCGCGTGCAAGGCTCGCTGCTTCGCCATCGGCATGGTTGTGACTGCCTGGGGCTCTCGCGGAAAAAACTGATACCAGAATTCACCGCATTCGCTGGGAGCGGTGCGGCCCTGAATGCGGCCATGGGTGGATGTGTAATCGGGCGCAGTCCTTTCGAGACGGGGAAAAAGCCAGCGCTCCACCAGGGAGGGAGCGCCGTAAAAGCGACAATGCTGGTTGGAAAGATAACCAATATCGAAGGCTTCGACGATGGTTTGGTAGAGCAATGTGCTGCCTGAACGGGGTGCGCCGATGATGAAGACCGGCGGTGAAGGGAGTGGACGTGCGGCCGCAGCTTCCCCGGCAGTTTCCAGCCGATGTAGCCCGGCATTGAGCTGGCGCCAAATGAAACCCCGCACGCCCGGCGGGAGCAGACGTTTCATCCCTTCGCGTCCTCCTCATAGGGAGGAAGACGCTTGATGATGCGGGCGGGCGCGCCAGCCAGCAAAATGTCGTCTTCGGGAAAGCTTTTGGTCACGACCGCGCCTGCTGCCACGATCACGTGATTGCCAAGCCTGACGCCAGGCAAAATAACCGCGTTGGTCCCCAACCAGCAATTGTCGCCGATAACGATGGGGTCGGTTGGCAGATAGCGGCGGTAATTTTGTGGATCATGATTCATGCTGATGATGGACACACGCGGCCCGACCCACACATTTTTACCGAAGATGATGCCGTTGCGTCCATCAAGATGACAACCGCGGGAGAGGCCGGGCGCACGCGTGCCTGGATCGATTTTCTCGGCAGCCATCACGTGGCTGGTCCAGTGCACAGGCCAGGGCGTCTGGGCGTTGATGCGGAAAATCTTCTGGATAATGACGTGTTTCAGTAGCAGGCGGGGGGCAAATTGGGGATTGGCGAAGCCGGGGCCGAATAGTCCCAGAATTTGATAAAGCCACTGATGGCGCGAGCGAGGTGGGGTCATGACGCAAATCGTTTTTTCAGCAGAGTTTGCAATTGCGGCTCGGTGCGAAGCTGATACGCGTAGTACAGACCGAGAAGCAAAACAGCAGAGAGGAGCAGGATGGCATCAGGTGCGTTGACGATTTTGAGCAGAATCAGGATGCCGCTCGCGGGCAGCATAGGCCATCCCTTCTGCCAGAGAATTTTGAAAATGACAGTGAGATGCACGCCCGAAAGCTGCATGACCTTGATGCTGAGGAATCCATACAGCAGCACGCCCGAGAGTGCGAAAAAGACCAGCATCAGCCGGGCGCTGCCCACATATCCTCCCAATCCCAGGGCGAGAAAGCGAGAGATGAGGATGGCTGCGTTGAGCTGAAAGCTCCATTCCTGCTTTTCCAGCACGCTGAAGAGGGTGCTCATGGGCGAAGAGATAAACCAGAAAAAAATCCACGGCGCCAGGAGCTGGGTGTAGACGCCCGCCTCATGCCATTTCGCGCCGAAAATCAGGCTGAATAGCTCCGGGGCAATGAAGATCAGGAGCATGAGGGGAAAGAAGCTGAGGGTGACCAGATAGCGGAAGGTGGAAGCGACGACCAGATGCAGCGAACCGTCGTGCCGGGCCTCTGACGCCCGCTGGAAAAAAACCTGGGCAATCGAACTGCCGATCAGGCGCATGGGCAATTCGATGACGCGATTTCCCAGGGCGAAAAATCCCACCTCGATCGATGAGAAGAAGTAGGAAAGAAAAAAGGTGGGAAGTTGCCAGGATATAGCGTTCATCAGTGTAGCCCAAACATTGTATTTGGGGAATTTTTGATAGCGTTTGAGTGCGTCGAACATCCCCTGGCGGCTGAGCGCCCGGCGGGCCAGGGGGAGCATCGAGCGCCAGCCCATGCCCGCCAGCGCAATGGCCGCGACCGTCTGCCCCGAGATCAACCCGGTGATAAGCCCGCCGCCCGACGGCGTTCCTGCATACCCGACGCCCAACTGTACGCCGGCCGCAGTGGACGATTGCACCAATCGGACGATGGAAAGACGCCCAAAATGACGCTGCCGTGAGTGCCAGTAGTTGAGCGCTATCAGGTTGCCGCCAAAGAATACGGATACAGGC
>WGCR01000411.1 GCA_015493675.1 Anaerolineae bacterium | reverse complement strand
GATCGATGATTAATGATTGATGATCAAAGTAAAAAACACGCTGATTTAGCCTTTAATCATTGTTCATCAATCTTTGAGCTTTGTCAGCAGCAGCATAATGCCAAGTGTGAGCAGAGACTTTCTTATTTCCGATAACGTCTAATTTTACCAGCGCAGCAGCCATTGCAGCGCTTTTGTTTGCAGTTGGGCCCGCAAGCCCATGGGGGCATCCCGGGAAAAGGGGTGGGGCAGGGGATAATCGTTGGTGATGTCTACGCCCGGGCCGGTGAGATGCAGGGTGAGCAGGCCCGGGGTCTCCGGCAAGGGTAGGGTGTGGATCAAGGTGCGACTCAGCGCCGGCGGCGTGATGGCGTCCGCCCATTGTTCTCGCCCGGCCAGCGAGACGGCAAGGTGACATAATCCTGGTGATTGCGGGGCGTCGTTGACGACCCACAACTCGATGCCGTCGGGAAGCAGACGGGCGATGGGGGCCAGCGGCGCATAGGAGCGGGCGATCTGGTGGTAGGCGCGTTTGGGCGGGCCCTGGTAGGGGATGATCGCCCAGGCGATGGCGGGCCAGGGCTCGTTCCATTGCCAGATGAAAGTCCCCACCGCGTTCTCTCGCAGCCGGTAGGCCTCGATGCCGATTTGCAGGCCGCGGGCCTGAGCTTCCTGGCTGGCGGCGATCAGAGTTTCGAGGTCTCGCAAATCTTGCAAGTTTGCGTAGTGGGTCAGTTTTTTCAATTCGGCTTTGCGAGCCTGCCAGGCTTCGCCTGGGGGCCAGATGTGGCCGGGCGGCAGGATGCGGCGCAAGGTGTCGGCAGAGGGTGGGGCGGCGAGGCCAAATTCGCTGAGCAGGGTCGCAGGGTCGCTGGCATAGCGTTGAGGGGAGGCGTATCCGTGCCACACCTGCCAGTTGTGGCTGTCGTTGGGCCCGGGCGAGGCGGGCAGCCAGCGCCGGGAGGGGTCTTCGCGGCTGGCGATTTCGCTCATGGCGCGGGCGATTTTGGGGAATCGGCCCGGGCCCCATTCGTTGCCGCCGCTCCATAGGATGATGCCGGGATGCTGGCGCAGGCTGCGGATGATGCCCGCGGTCTCCCGCCGCACCAGCGCCACAAAGGCGTCATCCCGGGGGAGATGGTCGAGGAAGACGCAGGCGATGGGCATTTCCTGCCACACCAGCAGGCCCAGCTCGTCGCAGAGATCGTAGAAGATGGGGCGTTCGCGGCCGCCTCCGCCCCAGACGCGCAGGGCGTTGACGCCTGCGTCCACCGCTTGTTGCAGCAGCGCCCGATAGCGGGCCTCTTCGTTTTCGTCGCCCGGCAGTAGGTCCAGGGGAACCCAGTTGACGCCGCGAAAGCGTATCGGGATGGTGTTGAGCCGGGGATGATAGACGTCGTTTTCGATACGCCAGCCAAAAGCGCGGGAGCCAATGACGATGGTGTGGGAATCAGATACGCGGTCTGAGTGATCGCGGATGCTTGCTTCCAACTGATAAAGATGCGGTTGACCCCGATCGTGGGTTGTCCAGGGCAGCAGGCGGGCGTCGGGCCAGGCCAGGATGTGTGAGGATGCGCCCGCGGGCAGCGTCAGAGGAAAGGCGCGGGCCTGGCCATCGTTCAGTTTCAGGTGGATGGTGACGGCTGCGGGGAGCAGCGCGTCCAGGTGGAGGTGCACCATTAGGCCGCGGCCGGGGCCCCAATCGGTGCGGGCCCAGAGGTCGGTGATGGCGATGTTGCCGGAGATGTGCAGCCAGACGTCATCCCGGATGCCCGCTGCCATCAGCCGGGGCGAGAAGTCCCAGCCGAAGTGCACGGGGGCCTTGAGGGTGAGCAAGCGGTCGTGGAAGGGCGGGAGGTTTTTCTGGACGCGGCTCGCCAGCCAGCGTTTGAGACGGTAGCCGGGCGTGCGCGGCCAGCGAGGCAGGGCCCAGGCTCCCCAGATGCGCACATTCAGGGGGGCGGGCCCCCGGCGCAGGCGATCGGTGATCTCGTAGCGACGGCGGCTATAGGCTCCCGCCCGGCGTTCCAGCTCCCGGCCGGCGACGGTGACCGCGGCCATATAGTCGATGCCGTCGAAGTCGATCCAGGCCCGCTGTTCAGGCCCGATGCCGGGCAGGTCGGTGTGATACCACCAGTCGCTTGCGTCCACCCATTGCAGGGCGTCATCCAGATGAAGGCGTTGGCGTAGATCGGGCAAACGGCCCGCTGCCATGAGGTGGCGCTGGATGCTGCCGGGCACGCGGGCGGGCATCCAGTCGTTGAGCCGGGCCGGATCGTCCAGCGGCGCGTTGGTGGGGATGGGGGCGGTCCGGGCCAGACGCCAGGCG
>WGCR01000410.1 GCA_015493675.1 Anaerolineae bacterium | reverse complement strand
GCTCCAGCACAACAACGTGCAGGAATCCACCGCCCTGCTGGAACGGCTGCGCGACATGTTCCCCGACATCGCCATCTTCACCGATGTCTATGACGCCACCCTGGCCAGTTTCATCGGGCCCAACGCCATGGGCGTGATTGTACGCGAAGCGTACTGATCCGAAAGAACGCATCGGGCGCCGGCATCCTGCGTGGGCTTACTCGTACACTTTTTCGTCCACGAATGATGCGCCGGCGGCGTCCATCTCCACATCTCTCCCGAGCAGGGGTTTTGCCCCCATCTCCTTGTAATATTCGTGCTGGATCACCAGGTTCATGATCTCGTTGGTGCCGGTCCAGATGGTGATGAGGCGCACATCGCGTAGCAGGCGCTCGACGGGGAAGACATTGGTGTAGCCGATGCCGCCCAGAATCTGCATGGCATGATTCACCACGCTCCAGGCGCTGTCGGTGCTGAATTTCTTGGCTTCGGAGACGAGACGGCGGATTTTACCCGCATCGCCGCCCGCGTCCACCGCCACGCCCGCGGCATGATTCAACGCCCGCGCTGCGTCCAGCAGGGTGAGGCTTTCCGCGATCTTGAAATTCACGCCCTCGAAGCGCCGGATTTTCCGCCCGAAGGCCTTGCGTTTGTCCGCGTAGCGGGCTGCGATCTCGATGGCCGCCCGGCCCATGCCCACTGCGCCCCCGGCCGAAGTCATGCGCTCGGGGATCATCATCTGGTTGAAGACGGCAGCGCCCTGGCCCACGCCCGCCTCGCCGCCCAGCACATTTTCCACGGACACGGGCGTATTTTTGAACACGATGCGGCCCGTGCCGCCCCCGCGCGTGCCCATCAGCCCATACACATGCTCCACCTTCACCGTATCGTCCCGCTCCACCAGAAAAGCGGTCATGGCCCGCTTGGGGTCTTTGATGCCCTCAACCTTGCCATAGACCAGGATCAGGTCTGCGCCTTCCGCGCCCACCACGAAGCGCTTCTGGCCCGTGAGATAGAAGACATCGCCCTGGCGGCGGGCCGTGGTCGTGGCCCCGAAGAAATCAGAACCCCCGCGCGGCTCGGTCAGCCCCTCGGCCACGGTAAGCTCCCCCGCGATCATGGGCCTGAGGAAGCGCTCCTTCTGCTCCTCCGTGCCAAAGACGTGGATGGCCTCGCCCACGATGGAGACCAGGGAATAAAGGCAGGCCAGGGACGTGCCCAGCACGCCCACTTCCTCCAGGGCGACTAACTCCGCGGTCCAGGGCAGGCCGCGGCCGCCCCAGCGCGGGGCGAAGCGCAACCCCAGCAGGTTCCTGCGCCCGGCCTCCTGGATGAACTCGCGCGGATACTGCACTTCATCCGCATCCATGGCCACGAGCAAATCCCGCGGCACGGACGCCACGAAATCCGCGACCTCTTCCTGCAATGCGCGTTCGGTTTCGGTTAGCATGGCTTGGGTGGACATGAGGGCCTCCTGAATGGCATTGGAAAAGCGCTCTCCCATTTTACCACTTGACATTGGATGATTTTTAGAGTATACTTAGTGTAAATTATACACAAATCGACATGCAACACGCATTTTCTTTTTTTTACCAATCAGTTAGTGTGCTACTAACACAAACAAGGAGGCACTTCATCATGTTTGGCATCCGTTATATCAAAGTCGGCCCCACACAACATGTCATTCATTACCAAAACGGCAAAATACGTCACTCAGGAGCGGGGTTAGCCTTCTACTATTACCGTCCAAGCTCCATCATCTCTGTTATTCCTATCGCCAGTGCTGACGTTCCCTTCATCTTCAATGTCCTCACCCAGGATTTTCAGACTCTGGCGGTCCAGGGACAGCTTACCTATCGCATCGCTGCGCCAGAAAAGACGGCCCAGCTTTTCGATTTTACGATTGCAAACACGCCCGACGCCTACATCACTGAGGATCCAGAAAAATTGCCGCAACGACTGGTCAAACTTATTCAGGTGGCGATAGGCACTGAGATTCAGCGCTTGCCCCTGCGCGACGCCATCCGCACACCCGAGGCGGTGCGCAAGGCGGTTCTGGCCAACTTGATGAAAGAAAACCTGTTGGAAGCGTTGGGCGTAGAGATATTGACTCTGGCCCTGCTGGCCATCAAGCCCACGCCCGAGACGGCCCGGGCTCTGGAGGCGGAAGCCCGGGAGCAAATCCTGAAACAGGCGGATGAAGCCATCTATGATCGACGCAATGCCGCCGTGGCTCAGGAGCGGCGCATCAAAGAGAATGAGCTGAATACGGAACTGGCAGTTTCAGCCAAGCAGCGCAAAATTCGCGAAGCGAAGGTAGAAGCGGACCTGGCGATTGAACAACGCCAACAGAACATCCGGGAGGCGAAGATGGCGGGGCAGGTGAAGCTGGAGAATGAACGCCGGGCGCTCATCGAGGCCCGCACAGCCAACGCCCGCGCTGAAGCTGACGCCGAAGCATACGCAGTGGCTGCCAGTCTCAAGCCGCTGCAAGAGCTGGACGAAAAAACTTTGCATCTCTTGGCCATGCAATCGGCCGAGCCGCGCAAGATGATGTCCCTGGCGTTCAAACAATTAGCGGAGAATGCGGAAAAGATCGGACGCCTCAACATCACGCCCGACCTGCTGCAAGACCTCATCGGCCACAATTGATGACAATCAAGAAAGAGAGCTCAGTTCATGTTTGAAAAGATCGTGCTGATCACCCGCCAAACCCGCCTGGAAGGTTTGATTAAACGCTTTAACACCCGGAATCAGGCCAAATTCTACATCGAGCACAGCGGTGGCGACTTCGCTCTCTACCAGCAGGAGCATGATCACTATTACCAGGCCCTGCAACAACTTCAGAAAGGGCTGAAAGCACTGGCGCGGCTGCATGTCATCGAGCGCCAGTTCTTGCCCACCTTCATCTTCGCTAAAACCGATCTGGTGGTCACCATTGGCATCGACGGACTGGTGGTAAATACAGCCAAATATCTTTCGGGCCAACCCATCATCGCCGTCAACCCTGATCCCGAACACATCGACGGCGTTCTGCTCCCCTTTACGGTGAAAGAAGCCATTCAGGTAGCCCAACGAGCGCTGACGGGCGATCTGCGACCCCAGGCCATCCCCCTGGCCCAAGCCCGGCTCAACGACGGCCAGCATTTGTTGGCTTTCAACGATCTATTCATTGGCCGTCATGATCACAGGTCCGCCCGCTACCGCATTCGCTTTGGCGATCACACAGAGCGTCACTCTTCCAGCGGCGTCATCGTCTCGACGGGTGTGGGCGCCACAGGCTGGCTCAGCAGCCTTTTCAATATGGCCAACGGCCTGAACGCCCACTTTGGCAAAGACTGTAAGCTGACCCCGCCATCGATAAAGCGCACCGATAGCGCCTTGGTTTTCGTGGTGCGGGAGCCTTTTGCCAGCAAGACTTCAGCGGCGGGTCTGGTTTGCGGCGTCATCACCCCCGAAAAGCCCCTGATCCTCGAATCAGCCATGCCCGATGGCGGCGTCATCTTCAGCGATGGCGTGCTGGATGATTATCTCGATTTCAACGCCGGGCATGTAGCGCAGATAACTCTGGCGACGAAAAAAGTAAATCTGGTATGGCATTGAGCCAAATCTGGACGTCAGCACGATGGTTCAACCGGATTTCAGGGGGCGTAATGGCGGCCCCACTGGAGACTTCGGAGGTCTGGCGAGACCTCCGAAGTCTGTGACCCCGCGAAACGCAGACAAATGGAGAATCGCACAGCCTTGCAACGGCGTGTGCGGAACACCCTCTGGCATTCAAAAGCGCCAGCATGATTTTGCGACAACGAAACGTCTGTTCAATAGACATTATCGGAAACAAAAAAGCTGTTGCTCACATCTGGCGTCATGCTGCTATTGGCAAAAAACAAAAGATTAATGACAATGATTAAAAGCTAAACCAGCGTGGTTCTCACTTTAATCATCAACTGGAGTCTGGCGAAAATTATTTTGGCTGCCTTTCATGCCATTTTCTGACACGAATTGAGCTAATTTGACGAATTTTTCTTCCATTTTTCGCAAAATTCGTGTGAATTCGTGTCGGAATTCAAAAAACGCCAGTGTCCAGTCATCAATCATTAATCATTGATCCCGGCATCATTAAGCAAAAATCGGAGAGTCCACCTCACAGCGAGTTATTTCCAATAATATCTAATGTGAGCCGCACTTGGATTGCAGGCCCGACCTCCTCTATAATGCCCCCATGACCTCTGCCATCCAAACCCTGCAAAACATCCTGGCCCTGGAGGCCCGACGCGGCTACAAAAACGACGCCGTGACCGGCGGCCTGGAGCGCTTCGCTGAGAGCTGGGAGCCCCAGGCCCGCCGCGAAGCCGCGGGCGCGGACGCGCAGGAGCGCATCGCCGAAATCGTGGCTATGCTGCAGGATTATGACCTGCTGCCCGAAAGCGCCCGCCCCAGCACCCTCCGCCACTTGCAGCGCGCAGTGGCGGGGCTGGGCAAGATGAACGCCCGGGCCCAGCGCCGCCGTCAGGATAAAAAAACGCCGGCGCGCCAAGCCACATCAGATGCAGAAGCGCCTTCGCGAGCCCGCCGCGCGCCCAGGCCCCGCTTCACCGACTCGCCCTTGCAAGCGCCCCTGACCACCCTGCCCGGCATCGGCCCCAAGCTGGCGGGGACCATGGCCCGGCTGGGGCTAACCCAGGTGGGCGATCTGCTGTGGCATCTGCCCGCGCGCTACCAGGATTACAGCAACCTGCGCACCATCAGCGAGCTGCGCATCGACGAGGAGGTGACTGTGCGGGCCACGGTGCACAGCCTGTTCAGCCGCCGCACCCGCACAGGCCGCAAGCTCACCACCGCCAAACTCTTCGACAAAACCGGAACCATCCAGGCCCAATTCTGGAATCCCTACATCAACAAAGCCCTGTTCCCCGAGCGCACCTACTACTTCAGCGGCAAGATCAAAAGCCTGGGCGGACGCCGGGTGCTGGACAACCCCGAATTTGAGATCGCCAGCGACGACCCCACCCACACCGCCCGCATCGTGCCCATCTATCCCCTGACCGAAGGGTTGGGCGCGCGGGCGCTGCGCAAGCACATCCGCCAGGTGGTGGAAACCTGGGCCGATCGCCTGCCCGATCCCCTGCCTGATGAGGTGCTCAAGCGGCTGGATTTTCCCCGCCTGGGCCAGGCCCTGCGCCAGATTCATTTCCCCGATGACGCCCGTTCGCTGGAACAGGCCCGTCGCCGCCTCGCCTTCGAGGAG
>WGCR01000409.1 GCA_015493675.1 Anaerolineae bacterium | reverse complement strand
GGGTTGCGACGATTTCAAAGGGGCGTGTCCATTTTCGGTTGAGCTGCGTAGGCCGCCCTCAAGTTTGTAGGGCTCTATAGCCCGACCTCCGGGAGGTGGGGGCAAAGGCCGTGGAGAAAATTTTCATTCTTGCCTGGCGAAAAGGTGGCAGGCAGCAAACAAGTTATCATCCACCTCCCGGAGTTCCGAAAATGTATGCGACGCAGCCGCGGCAAGCGCGGTCTGCGTCACAGGTGTGAGTGGGGATGGGGTGGGGATGTTCAGCCCGCCAGCATATCCTCGCGAATGCTGCTTTCCAGGTCAGCCAGCTTGCTGCGGGATTCCAACGCCTTGAGCTCCGCCTCTTTCGTTGCCAATTCCAGCTCCAGATCCGCCAGCCGGGCCAGATCCTGGCGCAGAGAGGCGATGCGCTCGTCGAGTACGCTGACTCGTTCCAGCGCGTCCTGACATACAGCCAGATAGGCCCGGGCGCTTTCCTCGTCCTGGCCGGTGATGGCGTCAGCCTTCTGCCGGGCGGTTTCGGCCTGCTCCCGCAGGCGCTCCGCGTCCGCTTCCAGTCGGGCCAGGATCGTCTCATTCTCCTTGCGGGACTGCTCGATGGCCGAGCGGTGGGCGTAGAGCTTGTTCAGGCTGCGCACGATATCGGCGTCCCGGTCTTTGGGGGTGACGGCCGCAGCCTGGGGAGCGGCGGATGCGCCGCGGGTGCTGAGTTCGCGCAGGTCATCCCAGGTGAGTTCGCCGCTGCGGGCCATCTCCAGCAGCCGATGGTAAGATGCGGAGTCGATGTCGCCGCGGGCGTACATCAGTTTGATCTCCTGAGTGATGCTGGGTTGGGGGACAGCCGCCTCCTGGCTGCGATGATGGCTGCTGCCGTGAACGTGGCTGTGTCTACTGTGTCTCGATTCGTTGACGGCGGCTCCGATGAGCGCGCCTGCGATGTGGTGAGTGCCTCCGCACATGGTATTTTCTCCTATTCGGGTATTGGCGTTGTTGGATTACGCTGCTTCAGGCAGGGCTTTGAGCTGCCTGCCAGCTTTGAGCCGGGCCAGTTCTTCCTCGACGGCCTGATTGCGGCCGATGCGGGCCAGTTCCCGCTCGATGTCGTCGGTCTCGGGCTCTAGCACATCCTGCAAAACGCCTTCGGCTACCAGGGCGTCGATGGCGTCGGCCCGGGATTGCATCTCCAGGATGCGTGTCTCGGTGCGCTGGATGGTGTTGCCCACGTCGGCCAGGTCTTTGGAAATGCCGCTGAGGGATTCCTGCACTTTGAGCTGAGCCTTGGCCGAGTCGTGGATGGCCTTGAGCTCTTCCTTTTTGTAACGGAAGCTCTTGATCTTTCGATCCAGCTTGACCTGATTTTCTTTCAGGGCGGCTTCCTGCCGATCCAAACTGGCGATGTTATCGTTCAGTTCGGCGGCCCGAGCTTCGCTTTCCTGCTTGCGCTCCAGGGCCAGGCGGGCCAGATCATCCCGATCGGCTTCCACAGCGGTCTGGGATTGCTGCTGATATTTGTCGGCGGCAGCGGTCATTTGATCACGCTGGGCCTGCAAGCGGCGCTTGGCCGCGCTGACTTCGATGAGGCCCTGGCTGAGGTCGCGACGGGCCTCCTCCAGCTTACGCAGGCTGTAATCCAGGCTGGCTTTGGGGTCTTCGATGTTATCGGCCGCGGCATTGGCCTTGGCCTCGAAAATGGCTTTGAATCGTGCGATGATACTCATTTTTTTATTTTCTCCTTGTGGAAAGGGCTGAATTTGCTTATCTACCCTTATCATAACAAGGCAATATGTCGGGATGTTGGCAGGAATATGAAGAATTGATGAAGTTGGAGGGCGCGTGTCATATAGTTGATCAAAATGACAACCTCGCATTCTCCTTCACCCCCCACTACATCAAAGACAGCGACAACCCCATCAATCCCGCCCCTCCAAAAGCCCTAGCACCGGACGCACGATGCCGAAAAAGCCCCACTGGTCGCCCGCGTAGAAATCAGGCGAAAAACGATAGTCTACGCCATCGCACGCTATCCTGCGCAGCAACTGAGCATGGAGGGATCCTTTTCGAAGGCCAGCGCGGCCAGCTTCAACCCCTCCACGTTGGTGAGATAGGGGAAGAGGGCGTCGCGGAAGGATGACAGGGGGATGCCGAAGCGGATGGCCATGGCCGCAGGCTGGATGATTTCGCCCGCTTCGGGGGCCAGAATGTGTGCGCCCAGCAACTGGTCAGCGCTCAGATCGGCTACCAGCTTGATCAACCCGCGCGTGTCGAACGCAGCCAGGGCCCGCGGCACGTGCTTCATCTCCAGGACGCTGACCGCCACGTTGTAGCCCTGGGCGCGGGCCTGGGCCTCGGTCAGCCCAACGGTAGCCACGGCGGGATCGGTGAAGACGATGGCGGGCATCCCGCGCAGGTCCAGCGCAGCATCAGACTGGCCCAACGCGTGGGCTGCAGCGACGCCGCCCGCAGCCGCGGCCGTGTACACAAACTTGGGCAGGGGCGTCACGTCGCCTACGGCGTAGACGTCCGGTGCGGAGGTGCGCAAATGCTCATCCACCAGGATAAACCCGCTCGCGTCCAGCTCGACTCCGGCCTCTTCCAGGCCCATGCCAGCGGTGTTGGGCTCCCGGCCCGCGGCCATCAGGATTTCATCCGCTTTCATCGTGAAGACCTGCCCGTGTACCTCTGCTTCCACCGCTTTCTTGTCTCCGCTGCGATGCAGGGCGTGGAGCGTCACGCCGGTAACCACGCGCAAGCCCTCCGTTTGCAGGTAATCTGTCAGCGCCTGCGATATCTCCGGCTCGTGTTCGGGCAGAATGCGGGGGCTACGCTGGAGGAGAGTGATCTTGACGCCCAGGCGGGCGAATAGCTGCCCCAGCTCCAGGGCGATGGAGCGCCCGCCGATGACGATCATGCTCTCGGGCAGGTGGTCGATATCCATCACCGAGGCGCTGTTCAGGACGCCCACCTCCTCAACGCCCGGAATGGGCAGGATGCGGGGGCGGGCGCCGGTGGCGATGATGATGGCTCGGGCGGAGAGAACGTGATCGCCCACGACCACACGGCGCTCGGGCGTGAGCCGGGCCCGGCCGCGGATGAGCGTGATGGCGTCGGGATAGGCCGCCAATACATCGATGTACTTTTCCTGGCGCAATCCCGCCACCAGTGCGTCTTTCTGCGCCCGGATGGCGGGCCAGTCGATGCCCGTGGTTTGGGTGTGGATGCCATCGAAGGGGCTGTGTGCTGCGCGATGGGCCTGCTCCGCCGCCCGGATCAGGGTCTTGGAGGGTACGCAGCCGATATTGACGCAAGTGCCGCCGATGGTCCCCGCC
>WGCR01000408.1 GCA_015493675.1 Anaerolineae bacterium | reverse complement strand
CACCAAGCACTAGCCGAGTGAACTCGGGCTCTCCAGGCGCTTCGCGCCAGCGGTCGTCCTTCGGCGACCAGCTTATCGGCGTGATTTTGGACGGCGGAGGGGGACGTTTCAGAATTGGGGCGCCCCATAGCTGCCGGGCGTCTTGACAGAAAGAACGCCTTCTGCTATTCTTTACTCACACTTAGATAGCCATAAAAGCTATGAACCGGAAGAGTACGCATCGAAGCGGGATGCAGAGAGGCGGCGGTTGCTGCGAAGCCGCCATCAGCGCAGATGCGGAATGGGCCGGGAAGCTGATCACCGAACGCCCGCGGGCCAGTAGGCTGATCCGGAAACGCCACCGTTATCTGGGCGCGGGATGTCGCCTCCGGGCTGCATCCGCAGAGTGAGACTGGCGTGGCTCATTCCCATCGTACTCATGATGGGCTTTTTTTGCGCCCGCGGCCAGCCTAACGAGGGTGGCACCACGGATTTTTCACCAATTCGTCCCTCGCGTCCTTGACGACGCGGGGGATTTTTATTGCAACCATCTCCCGAAATCATCCACAAATCCTTTCCAGACAAGAGGCAACAACCATGACCACTCGAAAACGCATTCTCACAGGCGATCGCCCCACAGGACGCCTGCATCTGGGCCATTACATTGGCTCTATCAAGGCCCGAGTCGAGCTTCAGAATCAGTATGAGACTTTTCTGATCATTGCTGATCTACACATGCTGACCACCAAAAACAGCAAAGAAGACATCGGTCAGGTCGACGAAAACGCCCGACAGATGGTGCTGGACTATCTTGCCTGCGGCATCGACCCGGAGAAGGTGACCATCTACCTGCAATCCGCCGTGCACGAGACCTACGAACTGAACACCCTGTTCCAGAACATGGTCACCGTGCCCCGACTGGAGCGGCTGCCCAGCCTGAAGGATATGGCCCGGGCCGCGCACAAGGAAGAGATGCCCTACGGTCTGCTGGGCTATCCCGTGCTTCAGGCGGCCGATATCCTGCTGCCGCGGGCGCATCTGGTGCCGGTGGGTAAGGACAACCTGGCCCATGTGGAGATCACCCGCGAGATCGCTCGCCGCTTCAACCGCATGTACGGCGACGTTTTCCCCATTCCCGAGGCGCTGGTGCCCGAGAGCGGCACCCTGGTGGGCACTGATGGTCAGGCAAAAATGAGCAAAAGCCTGAACAACGCCATCATGATCAGTGATGACGCCAAAGCAGTGCGAAAAAAGGTTTTCAGCATGTACACAGACCCCAACCGCATCCGTTCGGATATTCCGGGACGGGTGGAAGGCAACCCGGTTTTCATTTACCACGATATGTTCAATCCCAACAAAGCGGAAGTCGAGGATCTGAAAGCCCGGTATCGCACAGGAACGGTGGGGGATGTCGAGGTCAAGGAAAAGCTGACCATCGCCATCAATAATTTCCTGGACCCCATTCGCGAACGCAGAGCAATCTTCGTGGAAGACAACGGTTTCGTGGATGAGGTCATTTATCAGGGCACCCTGCGCACCCGCGAGGTGGCCCGGGAGACCGTCCTCGCCGCTAAAAAAGCCATGGGCTTGACCGGCGTGTGGAACCGTATCAGCCGCCGCGCCGAGCGTCGCCGCAAACGCCTTGCCAAGACCTCTGCATAACCCAGGTCCAACGTGCGACGCATCTGACGGGTGCGTCGCACGTGTTTTTCACAGATTGACGGGAATGGCGCGATCCAGAAGTATCTCGGTCATATCCACCCGGCAGACATAGGCCCGGATTTCCACACCGGACGCCGCAGCCCGGGCCAGGGTTTGGGCGAAGAGCGGATCCACCGACGCGGCCGGGGCGAAGGACTGGGCATCCTGCCGCTGGACAATGAACACGACCGCAGCCCGCTCCCCGTTCTGCACAATATCCATCAGCTCGCGCAGATGGCGACTGCCGCGGGCAGTGGGAGCGTCGGGAAAACAGGCGACGCCATCTGTCACCAGCGTCACCGATTTGGTTTCCACCCAGCAGACGCCCTCAGGCCCGAGCAGGCGAAAATCCAGACGACTGTCGCCGTAACGCACCTCGGGCCGAATTTCGTGACAGGAGAACTCGGGCAGACGCCCCGCGGCCACCGCCTCGGCGAAAAGGGGGTTGGGCAGGCGGGCGTCGATAGAAACCAATGCCTCCGGCATCTGCACCAGTTTCAGATCATAGGGCGTCTTGCGGGCGGGATTGGCGGCGGGATGCAGCCACACCGGGCGGCCGGGAATAAAAAGATCATGCAATCGGCCCGAATTGGGCACATGCGCCCACACTTCCCGACCGTCCACCCGCACCGTGGCCCGAAATCGATTGTCGCGGCGGATGAAATCGCCGGGAATAAGCGGCTGCGGATGTTTCATCAAGACAAAGACAGGGCCGTCAGCAGCTCGCCAGGATCTACGGGCAACGTCACCACCTGGCATCCTGCCGCCTCCAGCGCGTCCACCGTCTCCTGGGGGTGATGGCCGATCAGATTGACGGTGACGGCCTGCGCCGCGTCATCCACCTCGAAGCCGAAAGGAATAGCATTTTGGGCCAGATAGTCGGAGAGGAGGGAAAGATAAAGCTGGGTGTCGGGCGCGGCAACATCCCCAAACAGAAAATAGCTGTCGGCAATGCGCTCCTCGGGCAGAGGCGCGGCAAAATCCAGGAGGACCGCATTGACGCCATCCAGAAAAACAGGCCCGGCCACTCGCCAGTCGCTTTTATCATGGACAGTGTAAGCACTGGCGGGCAGGTCATCGAAGCTATAGCGCTCATCGGCCGCCACCACCAGGGTTTTCACCACGTTCTCCGCGTCCAGCAGTTCCAGCGTATGGCCGCCGCCGCCAGGCACGCGGCCGCTGATCGAGCTTGCAGCGGGCGTTTCCGACTCCTCGGCAACGGTGTAAAGGTAGGTGATGGCGAAGGAATGATGAAACAGGGTGTTGCCCGGCGCTTCGTCGGGATGATCGGTGCGTAGATTGATAACCCGATCCGAGGACGCGCCGACGCATTCAGCACTGCACACCTGCCATTTCCACATGGGAAAATTCGCACCGGCTTCGGGCGGTTGTTTCTCGATGGTCACGGCGTCGCTGCCGCCATCCCACAGAATAGTGATCATCGTGCCATACAGACGGTCGCCCGCCTCATTCACAGCATCCAGGAAGATGTGGTGTCGACCGTCATTTTCTTCGGGCGTGAGATGATGCACCCGGATCACTTTCCAATAGACCTGGCCGGGCTCGACCGAGGCGGGGATGATCTCCACGCCGTAGGCTTCTGCGTCATTGATTACATCAGTCATGAGACACTCCTCTTCAGTCAGTCGGGGCTTCGGCCAGCAGGCGGGCCAGGGTCAGCAGGTCTCCCCGCATATCGATAGTTTCGCATTCCGCCTCTTGCAGCAACGTGACGACGCTGTCGGGGATGCCGTCACCCAAGAGGACAACCGTGCTGGCAAATTGCGCTTCGGTGATGCTGAATTCCACCGAGCCGGCGGGCTGGGTGGGCAGCCACGAAGCCGCCAGGCGCATCAGGGCGGGAAGCAGCGCCTCGTCCTCCATCCGTAATAGATAGCTGCGTTCCAGCCGCTTGGGCGGGGCCACCGCCACCGGGGCGTAGAGCAAATCCACGGTGACCTGGTTGACGCCATCGAGCACGATGTCGACAACATTGACCTCTTCATTGATTGCCACTTCGTAAACGCCCGGCCCCAGATCGGCAAATTCATACTGACCGTCGCTGCCCGTGGTGGCCGTGGCCTCCACCTCGCCCTGAAACAGCAGCGAGACATCGGTATCGGGCGTGGGATGATCTGCGGCGTCATGCACCCGGCCGGAAATGCGGCTGTTCCGCGTCTCGTTGCTCATGCCCACCCGCAGCAATGGCGCTTCCAGCACACTTTGCCCGTCGCCATGCAGGTCGGTGAGGATATCATCATCCAGCTCGATGCGGTAATCACCCGCAGGCAGATTGGTAAAACGGTATTGGCCATCCTGGGTGAGTTCGCCGTGACGGATGAAACCGAAGGTTTCGGAGATGAGTTTGATGGTGCGCTGTGCGCCCCCGGCGCCTTCCACCTGGCCGACGATGGCGCCCATCAGGGGAAATGCCACATCTTCCTGCTGACGGCCATCCAGCATGATGTCGGTGCGGATCATGCCGATGCCCGCCAATTCCAGGTCATAGACGCCCGCGGCCAGGTGTTCAAAACGGAAAGCGCGGGCGTGATCCAGCGCGGTTTCCCCGGCCATCTGGCCATCGTTCCACAGATGAACGGCCTGACCGACGCGGCCGCCGGGGATGCTGCCCTGAATCACACTCTCGCGGACGTTGTCTCCCACGGGCAGCAATTGAAAATTCACTTCATAGGTGATGGGGTCGCCCTCGCGGCCGGGCACATTGGCGGTGTCCAGGCCATCGGCGATGTCACTCTCATAATCGCCCTGCACCACCTGGATCATAAACTCGCCCTTGCTGTGCAGAAATTCGTAATAGCCATTCGGCTTGAAGGGATCATGCCCGGTGGCGACGCGGGGAAACTGGGTGTCCGGATCGGCATTGACCCAGCGCATCTCCAGCATCACGTCATTCATGCCCTCTCCCAACACATTGCGCACAATGCCATAGAACAGCTCCCTGTTTCCGGTTTCCTCCGGAGGCAGCAGGCGTTTTTCGGTCAGCGTGTAACGCAATGTGGACGCTGCTGCGATGGTCAGATCCTGCACAACGACCGGGGCGTCGGGCGTCAGGGTGACAATGGCATGAGCGCCTTCGGTGATCAAGATATAACTGCCTGCTAGGCCCGGACGGAAAATGAACTCGCCCAGGGCGTCGGTCTCCGTCCGATCATGCACAATGCCGTTGCGCTGGATGCGCACTTCCATCTCGGGCATGATCAGGCCATCGGAGTCCATGACTTTGCCGGAAATCTCATAATTGCCCGGGGGATCGATATTTTTCACATCCAGCACATCGACATCCGCAGCAGTCAGCGTGATGTCGGGGGCTACGACGCCCAGCCAGGGGACAAAAAGATCATACACGCCCGGATCGGCGACGAGTTCATACCGACCGGTGTCCTCGCTGATAGCATGAGCAGCGATGGCGCCATCCCGGGTTTGCAATCTCAGGGCCACCCCGGCCAATGGCTGGCCGCTTCTATCAAGCGCCTGGCCGGTGACCGCCGCCATATCGCCAGGCGGGCGCAATTCATGACGAATTTGGGCGGGCGTGTCTTTCAGCAATTGCACGATGGGCAACTGGCCGTCCAGCCCGAACTGCAAATCCCAGGCGTGCGTGTACCACGACATCTGATCCCAGGCGGGGTTGAAATCGCCCATGGGCACAGAAGCCAGCAGCCAGGTGCACACGCTGAAATACCAGGGCGGCGCTTCATCTTGCAAAAAGCCGGTAATGGCCATCTGCCAATCCGCCTGTGTGGTCGGATTCACCTTGGCGTAACGATCATCATCGCCCCAGCCCACCACCGGGCCGCCCTCGGTGCTGATGATGGGAATGTAGAAGCCCAGAGCTTCATAAACAAATTGTCCGAACAATTCCCAGGCTCCGAAACAACTGGCGTCATCGAAAATGGTTGCGCCCGGATTTTTGTGATCCGCCCGCACCGCATTCACCTGCGCCATTGTGCGGCCATCCCAGGCCCAGCGATTGAATTTGTCGTAGTCTTCGCGCGAGATGTCAATCCCCAACGCTTGAATTTCCTCCCAGGTCAGGTGACTGTATTGCCACGCAGCCAGCCGATCATATTCCTCCTGGGTCAAGGGCTTCCCCTCCTGATTCACCAGATCATACGGGTAATCC
>WGCR01000407.1 GCA_015493675.1 Anaerolineae bacterium | reverse complement strand
CCCTTGTAGAAATAAACGTAGATGCCGTCCGAACTGGAGGGATCGCCATCGCCTGTTACATCCTGGAAGTAGAAGCCGCGGGCCGTGACGCCGGTGATGCAGCCCTTGATGTCATCTCGGTGTCCCAAACAAGGCGAACTGTTGCCCGTGCCCTGAATCAGGGGGATGGTGGAGCATGCGGGAGCCGTGCCGGTGGTGCCAAAGCTCCACGAATAATCTGCGCTCATGTTGTCGGGCGGATCGTCGCTATCCTGATCAGTAACCTGGGCCGCATAAACGGTGACGGTGCAGGTCTCGTTCTGGGCGAAATCGGCGTTGGGATCGATGGTGAAGGTGACGGGCCCGCCGCTGACCGTGGCGTCGGCCACGTGATGCGTGCCGCTGGTGGGGCAGTCGATCTGGAACCACTCGCCGCTGACGTTCACCGCCTCGTTGAAGGTGATGGTGATGTTCGTGTTTTCGGCGACGCCGGTGGCCCCGTCCGCCGGATCGGTGCTGCTGACGTAGGGGGCGACATCGCCCGAGGCGCATTGGGCGCTGTGGCTGCCCAGGCCATCGAACGTGTCTTTGGCGTAGCCATCCCATTCCACCGAGGGATCGAAGGCGTCACTGGCGTCGTTGTCGCCCGTGGAGATGGTCGTTTTGCGGCGCAGGGTCATATCCTTGGTGCTGACGCCGTTATTGCTCCAGGCGCTGCCGGGATCGTAGCCGACCTGGCCAATGGCGTCGATGACGGTCCCATTCTGTTTGAGGACGACAGCGTCATCGCCATTGAAATTGATGACATTGCTGTCGGTGGCGTCGGCTACGGCCAGGATGGCCGCGTCGGCGTTGGGGTGGGCGATGACGTACACGTCGCCATGGGCCACTGTGCCCGATAAGGTCATCGTTTGACTCGGAGTCGAAGAGCCGTTGGCGTAGAGTTCCAGCGTGTAGGCGCTGAGATCGACGGGAGCGCCTGTGCCGTTGAATATCTCGATGGCCTTGTTGTAGCTGCCGCCCTCGATATATTCAGACATGAACAAGCCCGAGCAGCTTTGCGGCGCGGCTTGCATGGGCGTGGCGAGTAGCGTAGCGAGAAGAATGGCAAGGGCGATGAGGCCCAAAGTAAGGAAAAGAACCGGCAATCTGGAAGTATTGGATGTTGTCATGGGAAAATTACGCGCAAAAAGCCCGCGCGAAGCAGGCGATGGAAAAAGTGGTTGAAATTGGTCTCTTATTTTGCTCTGTCTTTCCTGAAAATAGAACGCGTTACTTCTTCTGCGGCAGGCCCAAAGGGTTGCCCAAGTCTTTGCCCAGGGGTGATCCGGCGAACTGCTTGAGGTGGCCTTTGTGCTGGATGCGCGGGGTGCGGTAGGGTTTCTTTTTCATGGGGATATCTCCTCTCTGTGATGGGGGACTGATTAACGTGAGATGCGGCGGCGCAACCAAAAGCCGCCAAAGAGCAGGACGCTGAAACCGGCCAGCAGGGCGATGATCAAGCTATTGCTGACCCCATTGCTGGCGTTCATGCCCGCGAAGGTGATGGCTGTGGAACCGCCTATTCTGGCTTCAATGTCATCGATGGCATATTCATCGCGTGATCCACTGCCGGAGACATCATTGCCGGTCCATTTCAGATACAGAAAACCGCCAGCAGGAAGATTGACGCCTGTCAGAGTCGTGGAGCGCGAAACGCTCGTCCACGCGGGGGGGGCGTCTGCTGTGCCGGGTGTTGTGTAATCCAGCGACGGCACTGTTGTGTACGTGGCGTCGTCAAGCGACCAGGAAAAATTGAGTGAATTCGCCCGGTCCTGATCGTTGTATGTCCAGATAGTGTATGAGACATAGACATCTGCAACCGTGTTGCCTGTGGTATTTTCAATCTTCAATGTAAAATCACCCGGAGTGAAATCCGATCCTCCTGGTTGGACGCCCAATGTCGTATTACCGCCACCCACATCAAAAGAATAGACCCCTCCGGTGCTCACGCCACCAGTGGATGATCCGCGAGCGAAATCGCCAGAGGTTTTGGTGTCGCCAAAATTCATGGCTCCATCGCTCAATCCGGTTACCCGCCAGATATCAGAGTCTAATTGCCCGGCGCTTGGGGAGGGAGCAAATCCCGATCCATCAAAACCTGTGAAATCGATAGGCGTTGTTGCGGCAAAAATGATGATCGCTGACCCCAACAGAATGGCAACAGCGATGATGATACTTTTTTTCCACATAATGACCTCCTCACACGAAAAATGAATGGGCGAAAAGAAGGAACGCAATGAGATGATTATAAAGGAAGGCGAAAGGCAGGGCAAATGCGCATAAGGGGAGATTTGGTGTAAATTTTATCCTTTTCCCATTGACCCAACCCCATCCTTGTGTTATCCTGTCTCATGGCGCGCCCTGTGTGTGACTGATGGCTGATCGCGCCACATGCAAATACCTAATATCCAGTATCCAATCTCTTCATCCCCAATCTCCCCTCTATGCCCACTCGCAAACTCTACTGGCAAGACCCTTATCGCACCACCTTCACCGCCCGCGTCGTGCAGCGCCTGACCGGCGACCGTCCGGGCGTGATTCTCAATCGCACTATCTTTTATCCCACAGGCGGCGGTCAGCCCCACGACACGGGCCTGCTGGGCGGCGTACGCGTCATCGACGTGAGCAGCGACGATGGCGGGAACATCATTCACTGGCTGGAAGCGCCCCTGCCCGAGGACGCGGACGAGGTCTCGGGCGAGATCGACTGGGCCCGTCGCTATGATCACATGCAGCAACACAGCGGCCAGCATCTGCTCTCGGCCGCGTTCCAGGACGTCCTCTATCGCCCCACCATCGGCTTTCATCTCAGCGAGAATACCGTCACCATTGATCTGCCCGGCCCGCCCCCTGATGACGAGGCCGTGAACCGGGTGCTGGACTTCGTCCAGACCGCCATCGCCGAGGCCCGGCCTATCACCGCCCGCGAATATCCGCTGGCGGAGGCTATCCGTCTGCCCCTGCGCAAGCCGCCGACGGTGGACGGGCCTGTCCGCGTGGTTGAAATCCAGGGCCTGGATTGGTCGGCCTGCGGCGGCGCGCATGTGCGCAACGCGTCGGAGATCGGGCATCTGGTCATCACCCGCATGGAAAGGCGGGGGGATCAGACCCGGGTGTACTTTCTGGCGGGCGGTCGGGCGACTGCCGACCATGTCCAGCGCATCCGTATTACCCGCGACCTGGGCGCTTTGCTGACCACGGGCGTCGAGGATTTGCCCGCGGCCACCCAGCGTATGCAGGAACAGGTGAAGGAGAGCCAAAAAGCCCTGCGTCAGGCCCGAGAGCTCCTCATCCAGGCCGAAGCCAAGCGCCTCATCGCCGAAGCGCCCCATTCCGCGGGCGTGGACATCGTGTTGCACATCCTGGAAACCGACGAGGCGGGAGAACTGGGCCGCCTGCTGCAAGCGCTCGTTGCCGCGCCCAGCGTGGTGGCGCTGCTGGGCTGGACGGGCGGCGAGCGCCCCCGTTGGGCTGCGGGCCGTAGCAGCAATGTGCCTCTGGACATGCTGGAGAGCCTGTCAGAGTTGAAGGAGACCTATGGCGTCCAGGGCGGCGGCTCGCCGGAGATGATTCAGGGCGCGGCCCCGGATGAGGAAACCATGCACAAAGTGTTGCATCTTTTGCAGGCTTTTGCCTTCGACTTGCCCGATATCGATTAGTCCTGGAGCCTTTTGAGATGAGAAAGCCCAAACAATCCATGATATACAAATTGGTCGCTCTCATTGGCGCGCCATTTATGTTTTTCGGCGCTGTCGGGGCGATAATCTATGCTATTCTCGGCATCTTCATGCTTTCCGATCTGTTGGAGAGCCGAACCTGCTCCCCCGACGACGCATCTTGACCTGACACAAGACACGGCAGGCGGCTGATCAGCGTCAACGCACCGCTTGCAACGGGTGTCATGATGTTTACTGGCTCAACAGGAAGTCAGAGGGGCTCCCGACCTCCGGGAGGTGGACGAAAAACGCCTGGCCAAGCCAAAAGTTACTCGTCCACCTCCTGGAGGTCACAAAAGCAGTCAACCCCCTGAAATCCAAAAGAGCCTGTTTGCTTTATTTCGAGTCGCTAAAAATCTTTTCTGAATTCCCGTCAGACAACCAGATTGTAACTACTAAGGTCGCGCCACCACTTTTTGCCACGAAGACACGAAGAGAACGAAGGCACGAAGCCTTTTTCTTTATTTTTCCTTCGTGTCTTCGTAAAACTTCGAGCCTTCGTGGCTTCTTGTGGCCCAAAATCAAGGACGTTAGCAGTTACGTATTTTTCTCACTTTGCGCCTTGGCGACTTTGCGTGAGATGTTTTTGTGTTTCTAGATATAGCCAAGTTTGCGGGCCTGGGTGCGCAAATCGGCCCGGAAATCGGGATGTGCGATGCCGATGAGGGCCTCGACCCGCTGACGGATGGTCTTGCCGTACAAATCCGCAACGCCAAACTCGGTGACCACGTAATGCACATCGTTGCGGGTGGTGACTACGCCCGCGCCCTGCTTGAGCATGGGAGTGATGCGGGAGACCGCGCCGCCCTTGGCCGTGGAGGGCAAGGCGATGATGGGCTTGCCGCCCTTGCTGCGGGTCGCACCCCGCACGAAATCCACCTGGCCGCCCACGCCGCTATAAAGCTTCGGGCCGATGGAATCCGCGCACACCTGGCCCGTCAAATCCACCTCGATGGCTGAGTTGATGGCGATCATGTTGTCGTTTTGAGCGATGACAAAGGGATCGTTGACGTAGTCCTGGGGATGAAACTCCACCATGGCGTTGTCATCCACAAAATCATACAGCCGCTGCGTGCCCAGGATGAATCCGGCAATGATTTTGCCGGGATGCAGGGTCTTGCGCTCGTTGGTGACCACGCCCATCTCCACCAAATCCACCAAACCATCCGAAAACATCTCGGTGTGAACGCCCAGATCGCGTTTATCACGCAAAAAATAGAGAACGCCGTCGGGAATGGAGCCAATGCCCAGTTGCAGGGTGGCCCCATCCGGGATCATCTCGGCCACGTGGGAGCCGATGGCTTTTTCCAAATCGCCGGGCGCACCTTGCGGCATCTCCACAATGGGGTAATTCACCGGCACGATGTGTGTGAGCTTGGAGACATGAATAAAGCTGTTGCCCAGGGTGCGCGGCATCTGCTCATTGACCTCGGCGATGATGATGCGGGCCGACTCCGCCGCTGGCTTGGTCAGGCCCACCTCCACGCCATAAGAACAGAACCCATGCTCGTCGGGCGGCGAAAGGTGCACCAGGGCCACATCCAGAGGAATGATGCGCTGTTTGAACAACTTGGGCACTTCGTTGAGGAAAACGGGCGTGAAATCGGCCCGGCCTTCGTGCACGGCCCCGCGCACATTGGCGCTGATGAACATGGTGTTCACCCGAATCTTGCCCGCCATCTCCGGAGCCACATAATCGGCGTCGCCGATGGTCAAAATCTGGTGGATGGTGACCCCGCGCACATCATCGGCCCGAGCCCTATCCACCAGCGCCCCCAACAGCTTTTGCGGCACCGAGCAGTTGCCCGTGAGAAAGATGTCATCGCCATCGGAGATGGATTGGATGGCCTCCTCCGCGGTGGTGATTTTCGATTGGTAGATACGCTCCCAGGCCTTCATGGCAGCGCCTCCTGTCCCAACGCCTGCTTCAATCCCTCGTGGATGATTTCGCCCTGGCAGATGTTGACCCCGCGGGCCAGTTCCGGGAATTGCAGCATCGCCCGCTCCAGGCCATGGTTGGCGATAGCCAGCAGATAGGGCAGGGTGGCGTGGGTCAGCGAATGCGTCGTGGTGCGGCCCACCACGCTGGTGATGTTGGGCACGCAATAATGAATCACGCCCTCCTCCACGTAGGTGGGATTCGCATGGGTGGTGGGACGGCTGGTTTCCGCACATCCGCCCTGATCGATGCTGGCGTCTACGAACAGGCTGCGCCGGCGCATGGTGCGCATGAGCTCGCGGGGGAGGATAACGGGCGTCCGCTGGCCCGGCACATACACCGCACCGATGATGGCGTCGGCAAAGCGCACCACCTTGCGCAGATTGAAATCGGTGGCGGCCATGGTCACGCCTCTCCCCAACAGCCGTTTCCCGAGCCGCTCCAGCGCCCGGGCGTTGATGTCCAGCACATAGACCGAGGCGTTGTTACCGGCCAGGGCCACCGCTGCCTCGGAGCCAAAGGTGCCCGCGCCCAAAATCACGATCTCGGCCGGAGGCACAGTGGGGCAGCCGCTAAGCGCCACCCCGCGGCCGCCATGATCGTTCTGCATGAAACGCCCCACGATCTGGGGCATCATGCGCCCGGCAATGGTGCTCATCCCTCGCAGCACCGGCATGAACCCATCCTCCTGCTGCACCGTCTCCCAGCCGATGGCGCAAGCGCCGCTGTCGCGCAGAATCTGGATTTTCTGTCTGCGGCCCGCGGCGAGGTGCAGGAAACCCAGCAAAATTTGCTCATCGCCCAGCAAGGCAAACTCCTCGTTGGTGGGACGGGCCACCTTGGCCACGATTTTTCCCCGCACCAGGGCCTCTTCGTGGCTGTAGACGATTTGAGCGCCCACCTCGCGGTAGGCTTCATCCTCGAAGCCGGAGCCGCGCCCGGCGTTGTGTTCGATGAACAAGCGATGCCCGGCATTGGTCAGGGCGTGCACGCCCGACGGCGCCAGGGCCACGCGATACTCAGAGGGCCGCACTTCGGCGGGAATGCTGATGTCGGTCATGGGATTGTTCCTTTGAGAAGGTAATCAGTCAGCAATTGGGGGTTCGGATAGAATAACGCGGATGTTTTCTCCGCCATCGGCCCGCGGCGTTTTGTAGAGGGTGAAGAAGCGGGGTTGGTCGAAAACCAATGACAGGAGTTGATGAAAGTCTGGCAAGGTGGGGATGTCATTCAGTTGGGGCCACGGAACCCAGTGGGGAACGCCTTCGGCGTTGCGGGCGTGGAGCTGGCCCGAGACGCTGGCCTGATAGATGAACACCATCACGCCGGGCAGATCGCCCCCGGCATCGCCAATGAGCAGGCCGCGCAAGGTCAGGCTTGTGACTTGCAGGCCCGTTTCTTCTGTCAGTTCCCTGGCAGCGGCTTCGTCGGGCGTCTCGCCCCGCTCTACATGCCCGCCGGGCGCGTTGTAGAGGCCGGGCCAGAGTTTTTTGTGCAGCGAACGCTGGAGCAGCAGCAGATCGTCATCGCGCGTGGCAAAAACCAGCACGCGGGGTACAACGGTGAAGCGGGTGGGATCGACGCCGTAGGGGTTGTTCATGGGCCGGAAGTGCGACGCACTTGAAATGAATGGTGATGAGAAGGAAGATTTCTGGCTGGTTCAAGTCGGGGAAAGAAAAATAGCCCATCAAAAGTGCGTTGCACTTTGTGTGGGAATAGCGACCAACTCGATTT
>WGCR01000406.1 GCA_015493675.1 Anaerolineae bacterium | reverse complement strand
TTTGAGAATTGCGTAACTTACGATTTCGAATATCCTGGCATCGACATTTGGGCGCAACAATCTGACAATAAATCTGATAACTTCTTCATGATCCTCATCCTGAACCGATTTCATCCTCTCGCAATCTCGTAAAAATGCGTCAAACGCCTCTTGTTTGGCTGTGATATACGCATCGATAATTTCTATGATAGACGTTGCCAGGTTTATCTCACCTTTCGAGGTGGGAACTACGAGCAAATTTTCATTGAACCAATAACGATTACTTTTTACATCTCTCAGGATGGGTTGGAAATCAGAATTGGGGAAGTATTTTTTGAATTCCTGGTTGAGGCGGTGATTGAGGGCGTGGTTCTGTAATTTCCCGCCAAATGGAAGCTCTCGCTGGCGCTTCAGCAGATCGCTAAACCTTGCTCCTTCATAATTTTCATATTCCTCACTCTCTGCAAATCCTTTCGATACATAATCTTCCACCAGAACATAAATTGCATATAGATTTCCAAATGAACCTCTTGCTTTTGATCCGCGAGAAGCCGAAACAGTCTTGATATTCAGGTATTGAATCAATTCACTTTTGTCAAAAACTTCATCGGCCAACGCGCCGAAATGCCGATTCATTATCGATCTGATGATAGATGTAAATCCATGCTCTTTCATAGATCAAGCCTTCCCTGCATCATTGGCGATCTGACGTTTTTTCGCTTCGTGTTCTTTTTGGGCGGAAGCAGCTTTTCGCCATGATAAACAGACGCGATTTCCAATCTGCGAAGACCTATTTTCACATATTCTTCCTCGGCCTCGATGCCAATACATCGGCGGCCCAGTTTTTTGGCGACTGCGCAAGTGGTGAATGTTCCGGCAAAAGGATCGAGCACCAACTCTCCCTGATTGCTGCTGGCGAGGATAATTCGCTCCAATAACGCTTCCGGTTTTTGCGAGGGGTGTTCTTCATATTCTGGCATACGATAGCGCACACGCGGAAAATACCAGACATTGCCAGGCACTTTTTTGCTGTTGTACACGGCAGGTTTTTTCTTGCGATAGTCGATAAGCTTTCGTTGCGATCCTGTCTTGGCTTCGACCATTATCGATTCAGCGTTAAACGTATACGCATTGGGATTCTTGACGCAGTGCAAAATAGGTTCATAAAGAGAGCCAAAACGTTTTTTTGCCTGCACGCCCGAGCTGTCATAATGCCAGACGATCCTCGACAAAATGGTCAAACGGTCGCGCAAGTATAAATCCAGATGCGGCATACTTTGCGTGCTGGCCATTACATACATTGTGCCAGTGGGGCTGAGTTTCTGAATACAGATGTCCAGCCACTTTTTGCACCATTCGACATACGCATTTTCCGAAGGCCATTTGTCGATGAAATTAATGAATTTTTTCCCGATATTGTAAGGAGGATCGACAAAAATTAAATCCACGCTTTCATCGGGTAGCATCGGAAGCACATCCAACGCGTCTCCATGGAAAATCGTTCTACCCTCTTTGGAATAGCGTTTGTAAGAATTCATTCGATCATGTTTCCTCATTCGATGATTATCTAGGCGACCTATTGCCGCCTTTTCAACTTCAATGCCACTCGCTCAGGCGTCAGGGGTAGCTCGTCGAACCACACGCCCGTGGCGTCGCGCACTGCAGCCACGATGGCGGGCGCAGTGGGGATGAAGGGCATCTCGCCCATGCCGCGGGCGCCCATCGGGCCTTGCGGATCGGGGATTTCCAGGATGTTGGGAGCGACGTGGATGGCTGTATCCAGCACCGTGGGCACGAGATAAGTGCTGAACTTGTCGGTGAGCACCTGGCCTTGGTCGTATTTCAGCTCCTCCATCAACGTCCAGCCCACGCTCTGGGCCACCGCGCCGATGATCTGCCCCCGCACCATCTGCGGATTCACCGCCTTGCCCACATCGGTCACATTCCAGAAATTCAGCACGGTGATGCGCCCGGTGTCCAGGTCCACCTCCACCTCTGCGGCCTGGGTGCAGTAGCCGTAGGTGATGTTGGGATCAGCCTCGCCCGTTTCGGGGGCGTAGGGCGTGGTGGCCCGGGGCACGTAGCGATAAGTGGCGATGGCCGGGCGCTCCTCGTTCTGCCACAGCTTCAGCGCCGCCTCAGCCGCGCCCTTGATGGCGTTGCCCAGCATAAAGGTCTGGCGGCTGGCGCTGGAGCTGCCGCTGTTCAGAGTGTGCTCCGTGTCGTCGGCGATGAGCTCCACTTTCTCCAGGGGGACGCCTACGAAATCCGCAGCGAACTGGCGTTTGACAGTGTTCGCGCCCTGGCCCACATCCGCGCCGGCATGATGCACCACCACTTTTTCGATCTCCGCGCCGCCGTACAGCTCCACCGTGGCCCAGCTTTCATCCACAAATCCCAGACTAAAGCCCACGTTCTTGAAGCTGGTGGCGATGCCGATGCCCCGCACCTTGCGCCCGCCAGCGGCGTCCAGAGAAAAAGCCTGATGCACGGGCGTGATCGCGGCCGGGATCTGCTCCGCGCTGGGGCGACGCCAGCCCTCAGGCGTCTGCTCCCAGCCCGCATCCCGGGCGCAGGCCTCCAGCGTCTCCCGCACGGTGACGCCCGGCGGCAGCACGCTACGCGTGGCCAGCGTGCTGCCCTCATGCCACAGATTCTTCATGCGCAGCTCCACCGGGTCCATGCCCAGCGCCTCGGCCAGATGATTCATCTGCATTTCGGCGATGAAATGACCCTGCGGCCCGCCAAAACCGCGGAATGCGCCGGCGGCGATGTTATTGGTGTACACGCTGCGGCTATCCACCTTTACATTGGGGATTTCGTAGGGCCCCAGGCAGGCCAGGGTGGCGTTGCCCTGCACCTTGGTGGAGGTGTAGGCGTAGGCCCCCGCGTCCAGCTTGAAATCCACCTGCGCGGCCACCAGCTTGCCCTCCTTGGTCGCAGCCCACATGGCGTGAGCGATCATCTCGTGGCGTTTGTGATGCCCGCGCATCGATTCGACGCGGCTCCACTGGATGCGCACCGGGCGGCCCGTCTTTTGTGCGGCCAGCGCCAGCACGATCTGCACGCTCATATCCTCGCGGCCGCCGAACGCGCCGCCGATGGCGGGGTAGCGCACCACGATCTGCTCATCGGGCAGGCCCAGCGCATGAGCGATCTGCTCCCGATCCTCGTGCAGCCACTGCCCGCCCACGATGACCTCGATCTTGCCATCGGGCCGCACGAAGGCCAGGCCCGCCTCCGGCTGCATGTACGCGTGCTCCTGGGGATGGGTGCGGTAGGTGTGCTCGACGATGACATCCGCCTGCTCGAACGCGGCGTCCACATCCCCCAGCCGGATTTTGTAATGCAGCAGCACGTTGTCATCCCCTTTTTCGGGATGCACCACGGGCGCACCGGGGGCCAGGGCCTCCTCGATGCTGTACACGCCCGGCAGCGGCTCGTATTCGATGTCGATAAGGGCCAGCGCCGCCTCGGCCTGCTCCTCGGTCTCGGCCACCACCAGCGCCACCTGGTCGATGATGCTGCGCACCAGACCGCCCTCGCGGCCGCACAGCACCTCCTGGTCTGGCATGATCAGGCCGTACTCGTTCACAGGCACGTCCGCCGCGGCCAGCACCGCGACCACGCCCGGCGCGGCCTGAGCCCGGGATGTATCGAAACGGGTGATGCGGGCGGGGACCTGCTGCGGCCACAGGATTTTCATGTGCAACTGGCCGGGCATAGTGATGTCGCCCGGATACAGGGCCTTGCCCGTGACTTTCTCTTTGATATCGAATCTGGGGATGGATGAACCGACGGCTCGCATAAACATATTCCTTGTGGTGGATTGGGGTGATCTATTGAGCGGCGGCGCTCGCGTCGCCCAATGCCCTTGTGATGTCCGCTTGATCGAGATGGGGATAAAGCTTTAGAATTTCGTAACTATACAGGTAGGCAACCATTGTAGG
>WGCR01000405.1 GCA_015493675.1 Anaerolineae bacterium | reverse complement strand
CAGCGTCAGATGTGTATAAGAGACAGCACAGAGACCTCTCGCTATCAATACGCCCAGGCGGAATTGAGATGACAGAGGGGGACCTCGCTGGGCCACGGCCAGCAGCGCCGCGCCCTCGCATTCCAAGACGCCGCAAGCGGCTGATCATAGAGCCTGCCTTTTGCGGGCATCCAGCCACTTTTTCAACGGGCGCTGACTTTCGCCAGAGGGAACTCCCGCCAACAGATGTGTTACGGCGATGTCCTCATCCAGATCGGGCCAATGAATGCCCTCGCCTTGTCCTAATAGCTCCCAGCGCCGTCGTTCTTCCGGCGTAGCGTGCAATAGCCTGGGATACCAGGCCAGCGGAACGGAAACAGTGCGACCATCCGTCAATTGCGCGATTAGCTCGCTATCTGTCACAGATACAGATTGCGCTTTTGCTTGGGCAACTTCAATCGTTAAAGTATTCATGTTTTTTCAATACGCCCAGGCGGAGTTGAGATGACAGAGGGCGATGGCCAGGGCGTCGGCCGCGTCGTCGGGGCGGGGAATGTCATCCAGACCCAGCAGCATCCGCATCATCTCCTGAATCTGACGCTTGTCCGCGCCGCCATAGCCGGTGACGGCCTGCTTGACCTGGGTGGGCTTGTAGTGGAAGAGGGGGATGCCTCGCTGGGCCACGGCCAAAAGCACCACGCCCCGGGCATGACCGACGCTCAGGGCGGTGCGGGCGTTTTTCGAGAAGAAGACCTCCTCCACCGCCACCGCGTCAGGGTGATGGGCGTCCAGCAAGGCATTGAGCTCTGCGTAGATGGTGACCAGACGCAGAGCGAGCTCCTGCTTGGCGGGCGTGCGGATGACGCCATAGGCCCGGGCCCGAGGCCCGCCCTCAGCTTCGCTGATGACCCCGTAACCGGTGATGGCCGTGCCGGGATCGATGCCCAGGATGACGGGGGCGTTGGGGCTCACGCGGCTTCCAGTTGCGCCATCAGCTCATCGCTCATGGTCAGATTGGAGTAGACCTTCTGCACGTCATCCAGGTCTTCCAATCGATCCAGCAGGCCCATGACCTTCATGGCCTGATCCACCGGCAGCTCGACTTCCATTTTGGGGATCATGGCCAGTTCCAGATCTTCGATCTCATAGCCCGCCTCGATGAGCGCATCGCGCACCGCTCCCAGGTCGGTGTCGGCAGTGGTGATCTGGGCGATGTTCTCATCCTCGAAATCGATATCCTCTGCGCCTGCTTCAGCAGCAACCATGAACAGCTCGTCCGGATCGACGCCATCCATCTTCACCGAAATCTGGCCCTTGCGCTCGAATTGCCAGGCAACAGCGCCATTGGCGGCCAGATTGCCGCCACCGCGGGTGAAGGCGTGCCGCAACTCAGCCACCGTGCGATTTTTGTTGTCGGTCAGCACCTCGACAATGACGGCAACGCCGTGGGGAGCATAGCCTTCGTAGGTGGTTTCTTCGAGGTCAGCGCCTTTGTCTGTGCCAGCGCCGCGATCGATGGCCCGTTTGATGTTGTCTTTGGGCATATTGGCGGCCTTGGCTTTATCCAAAGCAAAGCGCAGTCGGATGTTGGAATCGGGGTCGGGGCCGCCCATGCGGGCCGCTGCCTGGATTTCGCGGGCGATCTTGGTGAACAGCTTGCCGCGTTTGGCGTCATTGGCGCCCTTTTTGCGTTTGATGGTAGACCACTTGCTATGTCCGGACATAAAATTCTCCGTTGCGATAAATGATGAAATATGTAAATGGTTTGTTTTTGCAAAGCAAGCACGGCGAATTGCCGTTTTTCGGAGGACGCGCGCAAATAGCGACATCATCCATCGACAGATTATTATATCACAAGCGACCAAAAGCGTTGCATCCCGGCAATTTCGAATTTGGATGGGGTGTCAAAGTCAAGAGGCTTCTTTGTTCATCAAAATGACATGGGTGTGTCCAAAATGAGTTGGAGGTCGAGGCTGGCGAACGCAGGACCGCTTTCAAGACCTCCGGGAGGCGGGTGATAACTTGTTGGCTGCCTGTCATCTTTTCGCCAGGTACGAATGAACATTTTCTCCACGGTCTTTGCCCCCACCTCCCGGAGGTCGAGCGATAGAGCCCTACAAGCTGGCGCGCGGCCTACGCAGCTCAACCGAAAATGGACACACCCAAATAATATCCTGCTCTTCGTCAGGCGTGGGCCTGCGGGAGGCGGGAGATCACCACCTGATTGCCGCGGGATGCTCATATCGATGCGTTGGCTTCCTCACCCAGCCTTACACCCACCTCCCGCAGGTCGATTTTTCCCCTTTCAGCTTTTGCGCCTTGGGCTTTGCGTGAGATCAAAACCCCTTTTGCCTCTCTCTTTCCCAGCGCCTGGTGATTTTTTCCGAACAGATGCCATGAGCGGCTGCACGCCGATAGGTAATGAAAATGAGGACGCGGATTTCCACGGCCTTCGGTCACAGATTTTTATGAATTATCCGCGTTCATCCTCGTTCGTCCGCGTCCTATTTACAGACCCGATGATACTTTTTCACGCTGCATTCCGAAAGTCGTTATCTGTACGGCGGCCCAAATCATCACAGGTCGGTTCGGGCCAGGCGTAGTTTTCCAGAAATTCGATGCGGGTGGAAGCGGATGCAGGCTGAGAGGCCAGTCGTCCGGCGTAGGCCCATTGCAGCTCGCCAAATCGGTCGATATCCTCTGGTTCGAACTCGCCTGATTGCAACTTGCGCATTTGCGCTTTTACCTCATGTGGATACACATCCGGATGCATGAACACGTGCACCGTCTCCCCCGTGCTGATCCGCCGCACGATGGACTCGCCACCGGTCAGGGAGAGATTGATGATATGGGAGCCAAAGCGGGCCCGAGCGCCGGTGAGATACGCAGCCACATCACCGCCGCAGGCTGAGTTGTTGGAGATAACGGCCAGATCAGTGCGGTCGATGACGCCGTCGGGGAAGAGGGCGTCGAAAGCCGCCCGCAGCGCCACCACAGCCTCCATCAGGCCGCCGCAGAGATGCCCGTGAAAACGGATCAGGTCGGCCACGGTTACAATTTTGGGATCAGGATCGTAACGGCCATATTTGTGCCGGGTGTCCCGCACCTGGAACTGGGGCAGGTAGGGAGCGCTGGCAAGCCAGGCGGGAAGAATGTTATTATCAGCCATGAATGACCTCATTGGAAATAACCTACAGTGATACAGATTCTCAACTTTCGGCTCAAATATGCTGAATCAATGATCAATGATCAATGAGTAATGATTAAAGTGAAAAACCACGTTGATTTAGTCTTTAATCATTGTTCATTAATCATTGAGCTTTGTCGGCATCAGCATGACGCCAGACGTGAAAAACAGCTTTTTTATTTCCGATAACGTCTATTAGATCAACCCCCACACCCATTTTGCGACAATGAGCAAGAGGATGACGCCAAACATCTGCTTGATGTGCCGCGGCTTCATGTACCCGTGCATCACCCGGGCGCCCGCCTGCGATCCGATGATGACCGCTACTGCCGCGGGCAGCATCAGCAGCCAATCCACATGCCCGATGGCCACATGCCCGAGGAAGCCGCTGAAGGAGGAAAAAGCCACCGCCATAGCCGAGGTGGCCGCGGCCACTTTGGTGGGATAGCCCATAAAGATGAGCAGGGGGACGATGAGAAAACCGCCGCCGATGCCCAGCAGCCCGGCCACAAAACCGATGCCCAGGCCCAGAACCGCGCCCCAGCCTGCCCGTTGTCTGCGGGACCCGCGGGCCGCTTCCGGTTCCGCGGCGCCGCTGCTGATGAGCATGCGCACCGCAGCAAACAATACCGCCGCGGCAAAGGCCCACATCAGCCAGGTGGTGGGAACGAATTGTGAGGCGTAAGCGCCCAGCAGCGCGCCTACGGTTGCGGTTAGCATCAGCGGCAGGCCCGCGTGCCAATCGATCATGCCCTTGCGGTAATACACCCAGGCCGCCGAGGCAGCGGTCAGACCGTTGAGCAGCAGTCCGGTGGGCGCCACCACTGCTTTGAAGTCGAAGCCAAACCAGACCATGAGTGGGTTGTAAACCATGGCCCCGCCCAGACCCAGCATGGAGAAAATAAATGCCAGTCCAAGGATGAGGATAATGAGAAGTGTCGGCATTGTCGTCAGTAAGTTTGTAGTCGGTGATCAGTGTGTTTCGACGATGAGACGGCGCACCTTGCCCGGCATGAGCTCGGGCATGAGTTCGGCGTAGCCGCCTTTGAAGATGAGTACATTGCGCAGTCCCTTGTTTTGCAGATAAGCGTGGGCCACCACAGCCCGGTCGCCGCCCGAACAAAAAGTAGCCACCAACCGGTCGGCCGGCACTTCCTGCCAGCGGTCGGGCAATTGATTGACGGGGATGTGCAAGGCGAAAGGCAGGGACAGATAGTCCTGCTCCTCATCGAAGCGCACATCCAACAGCACCACATCTTCACCTGTCCGCAGACGTTTGAAAAACTCCGCTGGCATGATCTTGTGCTGGCCTGTGCTCCAGTATCGAAAATCCAGTTCACGCAGCCAGTTGTCGAATGTTTTTTCAGCCATAAAGAACTCCTGAAAAAAGTCGGGGGAGGTTACATCGCCACTGAAATCGTCAACATCTTCTCATTTTCCTGGCAGGTCGGACATTTGCACAGATGGATTGATGCTGTGGCCAGCGAATCAACCGCATCCAGGGAAACGCCCGTCAGGCTCGCCGCCATCTGGATCAACTCCAGCCATCGGGGATCTGACAAACGATAGTAAACGAATTTGCCGCGGCGTCGGGAATGCAGCACGCCCGCCTTGCGCAAGGCCATGAGATGCTGAGAAATGTAGGCCTGTCGCCAGCTAAACAGAGCTTCCAGATGACAGACGCAAGATTCTCCCCGGCCAATGGCCCACAATATCTGCAATCGGGCGGGGTGATCGATGGCGCGAAGGGTGCGGCTGATGTGTTGGGAAATATCGGGCGTTGTCATATTCATAATCCTGAATGTATAATAGCAAAAGGCCCATCCAATGTCCAGAAAGCAAGCTCTGACATTCTCCCACTGCCAACACTTATGACATCCTCCCCTTCTTCTCAGCCCACTCCTCTGACCATCGACCGCTGGTTGATGCAGCAGATGGTGCGCTCCCCCATCCGGGACATCGATCGCTATATGGTGGGGTTACGTTGGGCCGGGATTTTGCTGCTGGCTGCTCCCGCACTGCTGTTCTGGACGCAAGCGCCCTTTGTCCCGCCTTCGCAACTGATTCTTGCGGGCATCCTGGTCTACAATGCGCTGCTATCCCTGTATAGCTGGGGGGAATGTCCGTTGGCGAACGGCCGGACGCTGTTGCCCCTGCTGGCGGATGTGATTCAGTTTATCATTCTCACCTTTGCCGCTCACGGTCACCATAGCTTCTACTTCATTTTTGCCTTGCTGGCGGCGCTGGAAATTGCCTTGGGCTATCGCTGGAAAGTCGCGGTGCTGGGCGTGCTGGTGCTGGCAGGATTACAAATGGAGGGTAGGACCTTGGATCGAAGGTTACGATAAGGTTACGTAAGGG
>WGCR01000404.1 GCA_015493675.1 Anaerolineae bacterium | reverse complement strand
GGTGTATCAGCAGGCGGCGCAGGCGTAGGCGTGCTAACGGGCGTGGCGGTAGGTGATGGTGTAGGAGACGGCTCCGAAGGCGTGGGCGTGCTCGTAGGTGCGGGAGACGGCGTGACGGTGGGTGATGGCGTGGGCGTCAATTCGGGAGGCGTTGCGGGAGGCGCGGGCGTCGACGTTGCGGTGGCCGTGGGTGTGGTGGTGGCCGTAATGGTCGCCGTAGGCGTGATGGTGGTCGTGACTGTGGGCGTGATGGTGGGAGTAGGCGTCAACGGCAGGCTGGAGATCATCATCATCGCCACGTTGTTGTTTTCGTTGGGATCGAAAAGATCGGAAACGACGAAAACCGTGTTGATCAGGGAGGCCGTCTCTTGCTGCACCGACGCCCTGATAATGACGGTGGCGCTGGCGTCTTTTGGCAGATCACCCAAGGCGCACGTCATCTCGCCATCTGACGCCTCACAAATCGTCTCCGGAGCCGCCTGGATGGAATCGAAAAGTAGCTCCGGGGGCAGGGGATCGTTCATCACGACGTGCGTCGCCAGAGAGGGTCCGGCGTTGACAATGGTGACGGTGTAGGCGACGATATCTCCCACTTGCGCGGTTTCGGGCCAGGCCTCCAGGGTCATCGCCAGATCAGCTTGGGCGACGACCGGAGTCTCGATGGTAACGGTGTTGTTGTCGGGGTCAGGATCGATTTCGTTGACGCTGACGACTGCGGTGTCGACCATGACAGGACCGGCATCCAGCGGCGTCATCACAACGATGGTGACGATTTCCTGCTGTTGCAGCGCCATCGCCCCGATCTCACAGGTGATCTTGTCAGCGTTGACATAGCAGGGCCCCTGGGTGGATGTGGCGGTGACCAGCGTTGCGTCCGCAGGCAGGGTATCCACCAAAGTGACGCCGGTGGCGGGACTGGGCCCCTGGTTTGTGACGGCGATGCTGTATTTCAGCTCGCCGCCCGGCGCTGCGTTGGCGGGATCGGTGGTGATTTCCAGGGTCATATCGGGCCCGTCGTAAACCGAAACCGTCAGCATGGTCGAATTGTCATCCGGATTCGGATCCACCGGGTCGGCGGTGATGCGCGCCTGATTGAGCATGGCTCCGGATTCTGCGGGCGACTGCATGGTCAGGGCCACGACGGCCTGCGCCCCGGCGGGAAGTTCATCCAGGCTGCATGTCACCAGGTTATCGGCGTTGACGGTGCAGACGCCCTGGCTGGGGGTGGCGCGCAGGAAGGTGACGCCCTCGGGCAAAATATCCCTGAGAACGGTGTGGGTGGCGGCCAACGGCCCGGCATTGCGGGCAATGAGCGTGTAAGTCACCACCCGGCCCGTCTCCACCGAGGCGGGTGCGGCGCTTTGCGTCAACGACAGATCGGCTGTCCAGGCAATCTCGGTGTTGCCTTCGGTGCGATTATTGGCGGGCTCCGGATCGTAGCTTTCTCCCGAGACGGTGGCGACATTGGCGGCGGTCTCGTTCACCGGCCCGGCGATGCCTCGAATGATGACTTCGCTACTGGCGCCGACATTCAGGATATCCAGATCGCAGGTCACCACGCTGTCGGCCTGGGTGCAGACGCCCTGCGAAGGCGTGGCAGATAGAAATTCGACGCCAGCAGGCAGTTCGTCCTGCACATGCACGCCCGTGGCCACCGACGGGCCGCCGTTGACAATGGTCAGGGTGTATGTCAACGGATCGCCCGCCAGCAAAGAAGCGGGGATGGAGGATTGAGAGATGGCCAGATCAGCATGGCGCACAATCTTATCCTGTGATGCAATCAGGTTGTTGTCGGGCGCGGGATCGGCCTGTCGGGCCTGAACCGCAACCTGATTGGAAATCACGCCATTGAGATGTGCAGCAGGAAAGACAGGAAGCGAGAGGGAAATGCTTTGTCCGGCGGGGATATCCCCCAACTCACATCGCGCCATGTCTTGTGAGATATCGCACGGGCTCTGTTGCTCAGCCGTGGTCAGGAATGAAACCCAGGCGGGCAGGGTGTCGGTCATCACCACATTCCAAGCGTCTTGGGGGCCGTTATTGACGATGGTAAGCGTGTAACTGAAGGGAACGCCCGCTATCAGGTTGTCTATCGAACGCGTCTGGGACACTTGCAGATCGACCTGCGCCCTGGCAATCAGCAAATTTCGCACATTGGGGACAGTCATAAAACCATCGCTGGATTCCTGAAGATCATCAGAACTGTGGGAATGGCATTCCATACAATTCTCCCCGCTGAAGTCGAAATTCCCCTCATGGTCTGCGCCCCCGGTGTGCTTCATGCCTCCCATCGCCTCATGGCAGGCCACACACAAACGCGTGTTGGTCGGGCTCACACCGTCATCGAAGGAATTGGCGCCGGTGCGAGACAAAAAGGCGATAGGCCCCACTATCCCGCCTACGCTGGTTGTCAAGTCGCTTTTGACATCGAAAAGATTCACCGAGCCATGAGGATCATGGCAAACGGTGCATCTCAGTTGAAATCCGGCGCCTGAGCGCCCGGGAAAATCCATATCGCCATGGGTGGAAACAGGCTTTCCCAGCGATGCGCCCGTTCCATTATGGCAGGTGTAACAAAATTGATTGGTGGCCGGGATGGTATAGGCCACATCGAGCTGCTGCGCACTGGCGCCCCCCATGCCGCCGCCCATAATGAGCAGATTGTCCCGATCAGCAGTGTGAGCCCGATGGCATTGAGCGCAGGCGTCGGTGTAGGCGGTGTAGCCCTTGTGCGGACCGCCCCCGCCGCCTCCCTGTTTGGGCGGCGCAGCCATGATAGGGGATGAAAACAGCAGCAATACGCCCAGACAGCCCACCCCAAAAAGCAACAGGACTCTACCCCCAACGGTCCACCGCCGGGGTTTGATCCAACCCAGAAGATTACGAAAAATCGGCATTATTTGTCGTGGCAAAGTTCGCATGTGCCGCGGTTATCCACTCGCAGAAGTGCGCTGCGGGCGTTGCCGCCGGGCGAAGTAGCGCCGTTGGGCCAGGGAACACTGCCGGAATAATCCGACATAGTAGCGGATGTGCCATGGGCGACGTGGCAGGTGAGACAGGAAAGGGGGTTGTGCCGGTAAGCCGGGTTGCCGGTGGGCGGCGGACCGCCGTGCATGTCGTGGCAGCCGCAGCCAGTGCCCACCGAGATATGCCGGTAAGCGAAAATCGGGTCGCCCGAGTCGGTGTGCCCGCTGCCCGAAAGCGCCAGATAACGATCATGGCATTGCGCGCACCACCAGGCGATGTTGCTGTAGAGTTGGTCGTCGTAAGTTTCGCCAAAGTATTTGCCGGAGCCATCGTCGATGGTGTAATTCTTGGGATTCTCATCAGCCAGAACGGTCACGCCATCGCCCGAGCCCAGGGGCGTGACCCGCAGGATGCGATAGGTGGCGCTGTTCATACCGCCGGCTCCGCCATGAGGATCGTGACAGGAGATGCAGGTGAGATTCATGCCCCCGCCCGGACCGGAACCGATGTCGCCGCTACCCCAGACCACGCCGCCGCTGTCGTCCCAGAGATGAGAAGAGGTGACGGATGCCGGGCTGGCGCTGCCACTCCAACTTGTGTCCATGCGGGCGCTAAGGAAACCGCCGCCCAGGAGGCCGCGATTGACCACGCCTTCATCGGGCGATTCAGCGTTGCCATCTCGCTCCAGATAGACGCCATCCATGACATCGGTGTCTGCGCCGCTGCCCGTCTGACCATGGCAGGTGATGCAGAGGTCATAGCTCGTTCCGGCCAGGAGGAGATTATCCCCCGCTGCGGTGTGGGCGCGATGGCATCCTGCGCAGGCCGCAGTGGTGGCAGTGTAATTGCCGTGCGGGCCATTGTCAGCAGCAACCGGAACAGTCGGCAGCAGAACGGCAAGAAGAATGAGAATGAACAGACGCTTGATTTTCATATACTCCCGTCCTTCGGGCTCCTCCCCAGCCGAATGCTCAGGAGAGGAGCCCTTTGGGGTGTGCGGCCATGCGAAATAAATCGCGGCTTCACAGGCTGCTACTTCTGGTGGCAGGCCTGGCAGACGCCGCGATTGTCCTTGCGCAGCAACGCACTGTCGCCGGCAGGCCCGGCACCATCAGCGTAACCGGTCATCGAGGCCGAGGTCCCGTGCGGGAAGTGGCAGGTCTGGCAGACGACGTAGCCGCTGGCCAGATCAACCGAAACGGTGTCGCCATTGCCATCGGTGAAGCTGGTGCTGCCGCCATAGGTCACATCCACCGCGTGGGTGAAGGTGCCGGTGGTGGTGTCGGCCGTGGCATGCTGATAAGGGTTGTGGCAAGCGCCGCAGACGTTGCTCTGCTGGGCGGACCAACTCACGACGCCGTAGTTCTTGCCGGCGCCCTCATCGCTCTGGGCCACGGTTACAGCCACGCCGTTGATCTCTTCCTTGATGATGCGATAGTTGGGAGATCCGTGCGGGTCGTGACAGGAAGCGCAGTCGAGATTCTCGCTGATGGCAGCGAGAACGCCACGTTCGTTGCCAGCGCCCCAGGCCATGTTGTCAGCGCCAGTGGGATCATGCGTCGAGGAGGCCGCTGCGCCGCCATAGTTGACGAAACCGCCGCCAAGCAGCGCCGCGCCGTCAGCCGTGCTGGTGCCTTCATCGCCGCCGCGTCCGGAAACAAACACACCATCATCGACATTGGTGTTGGCGCCAGTGGCGGAGCCGCCATGACAGGAAACACACAGATCATAGGTGCTGTCAGCCATCAACAGGTTGTCTGAAGTGGCGGTATGGGCGCGATGGCAACCGGCACAGGCATCGGTGGTGGCCGTGTAGTCGCCGTGGGGCCCGCCATTGGCCGAAGCGACGCCGCCAACAAACAGCATCATCGCTATCACCAACAGCGAAACCAATAGTAACTTTTTCATGATTTTTCTCTCCTTTCCTTAATCCCGATAGCTGTCGGGAGTGTGAAAAACAGGTGCAACATAGATAAAGAGCCATGTCGTCGTTCGAGTATTGTCTCTCCTACATAGACTACCTCCTTCTTCTGTGTGGAACATTCACCAGGGAATACAAACTCGCCAGCTCTGGTGAAGCTCTTGGGGGATGTGTTAATAGGACCAAACCTGGATGCGATTGTTCTCCCGATCGGTCACATAGAGGCGGCCGCTGTCGTCCAATGCAATATCGTTGGGATAGTTGAACTGGCCATTGCGCACCCCCATGGAACCGAACGAAAACAGGTAACCTGGTTCCGGGCCAGAAAAGTCGTAAACTTTGACATTCTGGCCCACCGCATCCACAACATGAAGGCGATCTCTGCCGTCGATGGCCTCGCCGCGCGGCAAGCTCAGCGCACCGTCGCCGCTTCCGGAACCGAAGTGGAACAGGAACTCACCCTGGCCATTCCAGACAGAAAGACGCCCATTGTTGCCATCAGTTACGATCACCCGATCCTGCGAATCATCGACCGCCGAGTTGGGGAACAGGAATTGCCCGTCTCCCTGACCGGAGGTGCCAAATTGCATGGCGGAGAGATCGAAATCCAGCCAGTTCGGGCTCAGTATGATGTCCGAGGGGACGACGCGCACGGAATGTGCGTCTTCGGTCACATCGGTCAAGAGCATCCGATCGCTGGCATCAAAACGAATGCCGAGGGGCGCCCAGAGAGCATAGTCGGGGCGAGGGAGCGTTTGCTCGTTCCCCTCGGCATCTTTATAAAAAACATCCTCCTCAAAGATGTTGTAACTAAATGAACCGGGAGCCGGGGTGGATCCCGTATGCTTGGCGACATATTCGCTGAGCGTCAGTGAGGGACTGAGAATGGTGTCCAGATAGGAGCCATCCCGGTCATAGACGATGATGGCATGCTGCAACCGATCGGTGACATACACGCGTCCGCGCGAATCGGTAGCGATGTAGACGGGAGAACGCTCTCCCGATGTGGTGCGGGGCGGCGAGAAAGAGCCCAGCAAATTGCCGTCAGTATCGAACGTCTTGATCAATCGCTCTCCCCGCATTTCGGTGACGTAAATACGATCGCCTTCAGGGGATGTCGCCACGCCCACCGGGCCGTCCACATCATAAATCGAGAGAAGATAATGGGGCGGATAGTTGACTTCCACTGGCACAGGAAGGAGTTCGGGCAGGGGTTCCGGCTTGTTCAGATATCGGATGAAAAGAAAGGTGACGAAAAGCAGGAGAAGGGTTAATCCTGCCAGAATCGCCAAAAGCAGGCGGCGGCGGCGTTTTTCGGCTGAATTGAGATTTGGAGGTGGTGTAGGCTTTGTTGTGGCGCTCATTGTTCTGATTTCTCCTGTGATTTCAAGGCGTCCAGACTGGATTGAATCCGTCCCAGAGCCTGCCGGACGGCGAGATCATGGGGATCAAGCGTCATGGCCCGTTGTAGCACGTCGCTGGCGGCCGTAAAGTCCCCGAGTTTTTCGTATGTCAACCCCAGCCCCAGCAAGGCGGGAACAGACTCAGGCATGGTTTGCACGGCGTCCATAAGATAGGTCTTGGCTGTGGCATAATCTTTTTGCCCAAAGGCAAGCATCCCCCGGGCATATTTGACGCGTCCCGGATCGTTCTCAGCAGCGTAACACTCGGCCATGCCCTGATAAGCTTCAGTGAAGTCTGGCACCAGGCGCACGGCTTTCTGATAATGCGTCAGCGCCGCGTCGCACTCTCCCAGAGACTGTTTCGCCAGACCCAGTTGATAGAGGGCGTCAGCATCGGTGGGCGTAATGAGCAGCGCCTCCTCCAGCGGCGGAATGGCGTCAGTATATTGCCCCAGCTTGACGTAGCTTTCTCCCACAAAGTAGTAGGCCAGTTCCAGCAGCATGTCTGATTTGGCTACAGGACTATCTTTGCGCAGGTCGATGAAGTGCTCCAGAGGCGGAACTGCTTCGGCGGGTTGGGCCAGCCGGATATTGGACAAACCGACGATCAACAATGCGTTTTCGCTATCGGGCGCTATGCTCAGCACCTGACTAGCGTGATCGAGCGCCTCAGGATACATACGGTTCTCGTAATAGGCCCGAGCCAGGGCCAGGCGTTGTTCCGGATCTTGCGGATTCTCTCTGACAGCCTGTTCCGCTTCCTGAATAGCAGCTTCGACGGGGGATTGTTCACCGCGCGGGAGGAATCGATCCCAGTAGTAATATGCACTGAATGCTGCGATGACGAGAAGCAGCAAAACGCCGACGATGATGATGGCCCGTCGGATGGTGCGAGTGTTCATCGCATCTTTTTTCGAGAGTGATTGATTGGTCGAAGTCATTGTGGGAACTCCCGTTTCCGTTAAGGATTGGTGATGATGCCGCCTGGGTGACAGCGGCTGCAAAGGATATTCTGATGACAGGTGTAACAGACTTGTCCGCCCTGTTTTTTGTATTCTTTGGCGTGGGAATATAGCATGTCGGGCGGGTGAGAGAGGTTATGGCAGGCGCCATTGTTGCAGAAGCGCTGACCATGGCAGTCATAACAGCCTTCCGCCTGGGCGTCCTTCACATCCCGATGTTCGATGGTCCAGCGGAAGTCGGAATGGGAGTCGGGCACGGCCCCAACGATGACTGGAGCCTCCACTAACATGTCGTCGCCTCGGCCTACGATGGGTACGGTGTGGCAGAGGTTGCATTTGACGCTGATGGTCTCGACCTCATTGCCGCGTGCATCCAGGGAGACATGTTTGTCGTCGTGGCAGCGGAAGCAGCCGGGGAAGGGATTGTGTCGGGCGTTGTTGGGATTCGTTTTCCAGTCCAGATTCATTTCTGGAAAATGCGATTGCGAATACAGACGTTTGATCTCCTGCATGCTGGCCTCGACCAGCTTTTCATACCGGTATGCCGAACCAGAAAAACCGAGATAATCAGACACACTCACCGCTGCAGGCCGCTGAACCCGCAGATAATAGTCGGCCAGCGCCTCGATGGCTGCATCGGCTTCAGCAGCCGAACTGAAATCCTGGCTCAAAAGCGCCACGGCCTTGGCGCGGATGAAAGGAAGGCTGCGATCGATGACGCCTGCATCGATGCTTTTGTCGACCAGTGTTTCGGGGGGAGGAATGAAGTGGGCGGTGCGGTTGTGGCAGTCGATACAGTCCATCCGTCGTATTTTTCCTTCGGATCGGGCTTCTTCGACGAACGAATCCCAGGACATATTCAGCATATCGCGGGCGTAAAATTCCTTGAGCGAGCCATCCTCCTGGCTGACGCCCACCCAGAGAATGACCTGCCGCTGCTCATCGGCCGGGATATAATAAACAGGATTGGAGATGTGCCAGTGGATGCCCGCATTGACGCCGCCGCCTTCCTCCCACCCGCCCATCTTCAGAATGAAGGTGGATTGCACTGGGGTGTTGGCCTCATCATTGTCGTAATGCCTGATGATCTTGATGATGTTATCCTTGAACATGGTAGGGGAATGACATTCTTCACAGGTCTCCCGGGCGGGGCGTAGATCATGCACAGGGCTCAGGATGGGACGGCTGTAGGAGTCGGTCATAACGGCGAAAACCTGACGGAGGCCATCGATTTTGGATTTCACAAAAAAGGAAGCGCCGGGACCGATGTGACACATGGCGCATTCGACATTGGCATGGGGGGAATGTTCAAAACGCACAAATTGGGGTTGCATCACATGGCAAGTCTGGCCGCAAAATTCGGCGCTTTCGGTGAATTGGTAGGTCTTGACGCCGCTTACAACGATGATGACGCCCAGGAAGAGCAATCCCATCAGGCTGAGAGCCACCATGCGACGGTGTTCGGGCCGATTCAGATCAATTTGCACCCTGGGCAGTCGCCGATGTCGGGACGTTTGAGCAGGTGTTTCAGGATTGGTTTCCTCCGGTTTGCGCTTCTTTCTGGGAAAAAATGGGCTCATGGCGTTGATTATCCGGATACGACGAGAGGTGGGGTTAATGCGGCGTCAGAATCGCTATCTTCCGAAGGAACCAGGCCCGGGTGCTGGTCCTCTATGCCATCTTTCACCCGCAGCAAGAATTCATAGGCTGCCATGATGCGTTCATATTCCAGCGGATGTTCGTGGAGCATTTCTTCTTCGGTCATGTAGCCGGTAAAAATGCTCAGATTGCGCGTCTTGATCTGGGTGTGATACATATGCCAGATGAGGATGGAGAGCACGGCCAGGATTGCCTCCCAATGATGGAGAGCGCGGGAGATGGGGATCGCACTGCCGGGCAATACTTCTGTGATAAGCAGGGGGAACCACATCACCAGGCCGGTGACGATCATCAACACCTGCCCCCATAACAGCGCCCAGTACTCGATTTTTTCCTCGATACCGAACCGATCAAACTTGGGCGGTTCGGGCGCTTTATCCACATTGTAAAGGATCATGTGAAACAAGTCTTTGAAATCTTTAATCTGTGGCCACATGCCGCCGCGTTCTCGCTTGACGAACCATGTTTCCAGAATTCGCCAGACGTGATAGACCGAAACAGTGATGAGGGCGATAGCCGCCAGACGATGAATGGTGCGCAGTCCTTCGACGCCCCCCAACACATTGATGAAGGCGGCTACGACTGCATAGCTGCTGAAAGTTTGCAAAAGGCCTGTGAAAGCCAATAGCGTGAATGAACTCAACAACACCAGATGCTGATAGCGCTGGGGGCGATCGAAACGGAGGAAGAGACGGCGGCCATCGGACAACACTTTGATCCGGCTGGCCAGAAGCTGCGCTTTATGGATGCGTTGCCGCAAAACCTCTTGCTTGATGCGCTTCAGGTCGGCATCCTCGTCATGTGGGGATATTGCACGGGGAGAATTAGCCTTCTTGATGGAAGTCATAATCGCTACCTAATTCCTCATTGAGTTCTTCTTCGGCTTGGGCAATGGCCTGACGGCGTTTCTTGTTTTTGATACTGCGGCGTTTACGGGCGTCCAGACTAATGTAGACCAAAAAACCACCCACCACACCGGGAATAAGCAAAAACTGGTAGATGGTATTGATGAGATACAGCAAAGGCGTCTCTTCTCTGGACGGGATATAATGGCTCAGCCACGCCTCAGGAAAACGAATCGTGGCGTCGGCATGGCATTGCTGGCAGGTGTGTTGCAGATTGGCGGGATAAATGGTCGAGCGTGGATCATCGGGAGGCAGGATGTTGTGGGTGCCATGACAATCAAAACACACGGCTTCACTGGCCTGACTATAATGGTCCCCGAAAACTGTACCACTAGCTAAAGTGCAAAATGGAGTGTAGAATACATTCAGGAGGTACAGACTCATGACGAAAAAACGACGCAGCTACAGTTCAGAATTCAAATTCCGTGTTGCATTGGAAGCAATAAAGGATATG
>WGCR01000403.1 GCA_015493675.1 Anaerolineae bacterium | reverse complement strand
GGTGTGATGTACTTTGTATCTTAAAGTACTTTTAGTATACGTCAAATCAGGCAACTTGTCAAGGGGGAAAAAGAGCTTTGTCGCCTTTATTTCTAACTGACAACCGTTGACCGGGGGAAGTCAGGCAGGCGTCAGAAAAGTGGCTTGGGGAAATGTGTTTTTTCAGGGTGCGTCAGGATTTCCACGCCCGCCTGGTGTAAAATAGGATAGACGCCATTGATTCGGGCGTTGTCGTATTTTCACTGCACACGCGGGTTTGAGCTATGTGGGCAAACGCACGAGCAATGAAAATAACAAGCGTTTTCCAACATTCCAGGAGGTCGTCATGATTTCCACAACAGTCATCATTGCAGTAACGGCAGGCCTCGTCGCCCTGCTCATCATCGTCATGCTGGGCGCAAAACTTGTGGGCCTGGTCGTCATCAAAGAGGATGAAGTGGGCATCGTCATCCGCAAATTCGGCAAATCCCTGCCTCCGGGCCGTCTCATCGCCCTGAACAACGAAGCGGGCTACCAGGCCGACACTCTGGCCCCGGGCTGGCATTTTGGCTATTGGCTGCCGCAGTATCGCATCATCAAAGCGCCCGTGACCGTGGTGCCTCCGGGAGAAATCGCCCTGGTCGTGGCTGCGGATGGCGCGCCCATTCCGGCAGAACGCATCCTGGGCAAGGTGGTGGAATGCGATAATTTCCAGGACGCCCGCAAGTTCCTGTCCAATGGCGGCGAAAAGGGGCGCCAGTTGGGCATTCTCACTGCCGGCGCTTACCGGATCAATCTGGCCCAGTTCAAGGTCATCTTGCGCCACAATGCCAGAGAATACGACATGGAGCCTGACGACCTGCTGGTGCACACGGTGCAACCCGATAAAGTGGGCATTGTCACCACCCTGGATGGCAAACCCATCGACGAGGGCGAAATTGCAGGCCCGCCCATCCCCGGACACGACAACTATCAAAACGCCCAGGCTTTTTTGGATAACGGCGGCCGCCGCGGCCTGCAGGAGCAGGTACTGCTCTCCGGCTCCTGGAATCTGAACCCCTGGTTCGTGCAGGTGGAAGAAACGCCTATGATCAAAATCCCCATCGGCTACGTGGGCATTGTCATCTCCTACGTGGGCAAACCGGTGGAAGATGTCAGCGGCGTCACCTTCAAGCATGGCAACCTGGTGGAGCCGGGCCACAAGGGCGTGTGGGTCGAACCCCTGAATCCGGGCAAGCACCCCATCAACAGCCGGGTGATGAAGGTGGAGCTGGTTCCCACCACCAACATCGTCCTTAACTGGGCGGTGCGCAACGAGAGTCACAAATATGACGAGAAGCTCTCTCCCATCACCGTGCGCTCGGGCGATGGCTTCGCCTTCAATCTGGATGTTTCTCAGATCATCCACATCGGCGCCCAGGAGGCCTCCAAGGTCATTTCCCGGGTGGGCTCGGTGCAAAACCTGGTGGATCATGTCTTGCAGCCCATCGTGGGCAATTACTTCCGCAACGCGGCCCAGCAGTACACCGCCCTGGATTTCCTGGGCGAGCGGGGCAAGCGCCAGGTGGAAGCGGCGCAGTACGTGCACCGGGCGCTGAGCACTTACGATGTGGAGGCCATCGACACCCTCATCGGCGATATCGACCTGCCGGAAGAGTTGCTGCGCACGCAGACCGAGCGCAAGATCGCGGAGGAAGAGCGCAAGACCTACGAAGCGCAGAAGCTGGCCCAGGAGCAGCGCCAATTGCTGGTGCGAGAGACCTCGATGGCCGACATTCAGCGAGAGATGGTCAAAGCTGAGCGCGGCGTCGAGATCGCCCGGCTGGAAGCTGACGCCGCCATCGAAGCGGCCAAGGGCGGGGCGGAAGCCACCCGCTTGCAGGCCGACGGCGACGCCGCTGCCATCCTGGCCACCGGCAAAGCCCAGGCCCGGGCCTATCGCCTGGGTGCGGAAGCGCTGGGTGGCCAGAGCTACGTATCGTTGCAGCTCATGCAGCTTGTGGGCCAGAACAGCGTCCGCATCGTGCCCGATGTCTCGGTCAGCGGCGGCAACAGCCACGGGCTGGTGGATGGCCTGCTGGGCGTGATGCTCCACAACCAGATCAAGGAGGCCGCAACCGCCGGCCTGGCGGAGCCGGGCGCCCACGACGCCCCAGGCGACGAACAGGCTTGATCGACAATCACTCCCCCGAGGACGAAAGCGTGTCATCAGCGTTTTCGTCCTCTTTTTGGCGCCTTGATCAATGGGATTCTTGCTCGCTGGGCAAGAAAATGTCTCACGCAAGGACGCAGAGCCGCAAAGGGATAAAGAGGCAAAGAAAAACTTGGCGCCTTGGCGTGAGTTCAGCTTCTTTGGTTCTGGCTGGGCCTGGTTAGCGCCAGCGCCCGCTGGTAGAGCGCCCGCCGGGGCAATCCCGTGAGTTCGGCCAGCAGGCGGGCGGCGTCGGCGACGGACATGCCGCCCGTCAGCAGCCCGACCAGCGTTTCTTCCACCGCCGGGGTGATCTGGGGTGCGGCTGCTGCGGGGGCTCCGCCCACCAACACCACGATCTCCCCTTTCGGCGGCTGGGCAAAGGCCCGCGTCGCCTCCTGCGCCCGGCCGCGCCAGAACTCCTCGTGCAGCTTGGTCAGCTCGCGGGCGATGACCACGGGTCGCTCCGGGCCCAGTTCGCGGGCGATATCGGCCAGCAGGGCGGGCAGGCGGCGGGGCGATTCGTAAAAGATGAGCACGCCTGGCTCCGGGCGCAGGCTTTGCAAAAGTTCGGATCGGGCCTTGGGCTTGCGCGGCGGAAATCCGAGAAAGGTGAAGCGGTCGGTGGGCAGGCCCGACGCGGTGAGCGCGGCCAAAAAGGCGCTGGGTCCGGGAACAGGCTCGGGCTGAAACCCCGCCTCGATCGCAGCCTGCACCAGTTTGTAGCCCGGATCCGAGACCGTGGGCGCGCCGGCGTCGCTGACCAGCGCCACGGATTCCCCGGCGGACAATCTGTTCAGGATGTTCTGAACTCTGGCTGATTCGTTGTGCTCGTGCAAGCTGATGAGGGGTCTGCGGATGTCGTAGCGGGTCAGCAGCCTGCCCGTGTGGCGCGTGTCTTCGGCCGCGATGACATCCGCCTCTTTCAGCACGCGCAAGGCCCGCAGGGTAATGTCTTCGAGATTGCCGATGGGGGTAAAGACCAGATGCAGGGGCATGGGCGGGCGTGTGGGGGCGGAAGCAGGCGCAGGAACCGACGTCTTACTCTTCAGGCTCGGGGGTGGGTGTGGGCGGCGCTTTGTAAAAGAGTTGGATGTAGACGCGGTCGCCGCGCACCTCCGCCTGGGGAAAGACGCCGGTGACGTTCCAGGCGGCGATGTCCTGGTTCATGGCGTCGGTGATCACATCCAGGTTGGCGCCTACATACAGCCCGGTCACCGCCCATCCCATGATCAGGCGATCCATGGCGACGCGGCCCGCAGGCTGTTGATCCTCGGGCAAGGTGGCCACATACGCGTTCATCTGGTTGTGCAGCGCTACGATGGCGTCGCGTAGCGTGACGCCGATGGCCGGGCGCTCGGCCGTCCAGTTGGCGACCAGGGGCGTTCCATACAGGCCGCTGGCAGCCCGATATTTGATGGCCAGCCATTCCACCTGATCGAAAATAACCCGGGCCCGGTCGTCACCACTCAGGTCTTCGCGGGCGTATTGGTCCTGGTAATAGACCTGGCGACCCAGGTCTTCGTCGATGAGGCTGTTTTCCAGATTGCGGGCGGCTCCGGCAGAGGCCTCGCCACCGCGTTGGCTCCAGTCATCCACATAAAACTGGGCGGCCTGCTGGCGTTCCAGTTGCAGATTGTTGATCGCTTCCGGGTAGGCCAGGGGTTTTTGCAAGATGGGATCCAGCGGAAAGGCCGGTGGAAGCGTGATGGCATAATCCAGCACGGGAATGGCGCTGACAGCCTGGCCGCGGGCGACATCGCCAAGCCGAATATACTGCTCGCCGATGTCTGTGAGCAGGTTTTTGCGCAGCGCCGGAGGCAATTCGGGACTGAACTGGGCGATGACCAGCGCCTGCTCCAATCCCCAGGAGGCGTTTTCTTTTTCTTCCAGCTCGGCCCAGCCTTCGGCTGTTTGCATGAGAATTTGCGCTCGCAGATAGTCGGGGAGGTCTGGTAAAACCATGGCCATATCCGCGGTGTATTGGAGGAATACGCGGGCGTCGGCCTGGCGTTCGGTGGGGATGAAACGATGCGCCAGCACATTCACCCAGCCCAGGCGTTGGTTGGAGGGCAGGTTGGGCGTGAGGAGGGTGAGGGCCGCGGCCGTGTCCAGCTCCTCCGCGGCCATGGCTTGCCGATAAACCAGATCGGGCGGGGTTCCCGCCAGCGACCATACCGCCAGCCCGGGCGAGATGCGCTCCGGTTCGGGCATATCCCAGGCGTTTTCCCACAATGCTGCGGTCGGTCCGTAACTGATCTTGATGTAAGCGGCGATGGCGCCAATGCCGACGATCAGCAGGATGATCAGCAGGGTGACAAGCGCCCAGAAGATGGGGGGCGGGCGGCGTCGGGCGGCGGGGATAGGGGCAGCGTCTGGCATGGGAATATCGGGCGG